>CALUJT010000075.1 GCA_944321005.1 uncultured Atopobiaceae bacterium
AGGGCCCCAGCCCAGGGCGAGCGACAGAGCGTGAAGGACGGCCCCGCCCCAGCCCCATCCGCGCACCTCGCGCACGAGCGCGTCTACCACGCCCATGTCCGCTATCCCGCCCGTCATCTTGGCGATGGCGCGCAGCGGCATGTTCCAGATGAACAGGATGTTGAGGTCCGGCTGGCCGCGGTGCTCGGCACCGTCCTTCAGGCCGCGCAGGACGGCCCAGACGACCCAGAAGATGAGGGAGCGGCCGTGGTTGAGGTCGCGGAAGCACGAGTTGCGCCCGATGCCCTCCTCGCCCCTCGGCACCGCGTGGTCGAGAAGGGCCGAGAAGTGCGCGTCGCTCACCTGGCTGACGTCTGCCGTCTCGTACGGCGTCACGTCGACGCCCGCGTAGGGGTTGGGCGCGCCGGTCCCGGCGAGCTCGACCGTGCCCACGAGGCGGATGTCCTCGCTCGAGGAGCCCACGCGCAGCTCGTAGGTGCCGCCCTCGACCTCCCAGTTGCCGGTCTCCACGTTGAAGTAGGAGAAGGCGCGCTCGTCGAGCGCGATCTCAACGGTCCGGGACTCCCCGGGCGCGAGCTCCACGCGGGCGAAGCCGCGCAGTTCCTGCTCGGGACGGAAGACGTCATGCTCGGGCTTGGCGACGTAGAGCTGCGCCACCTCCGCGCCGGCTCGCGACCCGGTGTTGGTGATCGTGAAGGAGGCGCCGTGCTCGGTGGCCGCGAGGCGGGAGTAGGAGAAGGACGTGTAGGAGAGGCCAAAGCCAAAGGGGAAGGCCACCGGCACGCGCGCCGTCTGGAAGTAGCGGTACCCCACGTAGATGCCCTCGCGGTACTCCGCGTTCTTCTCGTCGGAGGGGAAGGAGGCGGCGGAGGGGACGTCGTCGTAGCGCACGGGCCAGGTCTCCGTGAGCTTGCCGGAGGGGCAGGCGGCGCCCGTGACCACGTCGAGGGCAGCGCCCGCGCCGGCCTGGCCGCCGAGGGCGCAGTAGAGCACCGCCGGGGCGTCGGCCATCCAGCCGGACTCCACGGCGGACCCGGCGGAGAGCAGCACCACGACGTTGGGGTTCACCCGGGCCACGGCGTGGGCGAGCTCGGTCTGGTTGGCGTTGAGGCGCATGGTCGCGCGGTCGGCGCCCTCGGACTCCTGGACCTCGGTGAGCGCCAGGGCGAGGAGAGCCACGTCCGCGCGACGCGCGAGCTCGAGGGCGTCGTCGCGCCTGCTCGGGCTCTCGCCGCCCAGGCGCTCGAAGCCGGGCTCGTAGCCCACGAGGTCGAGCTCGGTCTCGCCGATGAGGTCGAGCAGCGAGTCCACGCGCGTGGAGTTGACGGCGGAGGAGCCGGCCCCCTGGTAGCGCGGCGTCTTGGCGAAGTCGCCTATCAGCGCCACGCGGGTGCGCGGCGGCAGGGGCAGCAGGTCGCCCTCGTTCTTGAGCAGGACGCAGCCCTCCGCGGCTGCCTTGCGCGCCAGCGCGTGGTGCTCCGACTGGCAGTAGGTGTCGGGCGCGGCCTCCACCGCCGGCGTGCAGGAGAGGACGAGGTCAAGAGCCTCGTCAACGCGGGCGTCGAGCACGTCCTCGGAGAGGCGCCCCTCACGCACCGCGGCAGCCAGCTCGCGGACCGAGCTCAGGCCCGGCGCGGGCATCTCAAAGGTGGATCCCGCCGCCACCCCGGCCACGTGGTCGTTGGAGCCGCCCCAGTCGGCGACCACGGCGCCCTCGTAGCCCCACTCGTGGCGCAGGATGTCCTTGAGCAGGCGATCGTTCTCGTTGGCGTAGGTGCCGTTCACGAGGTTGTAGGAGGACATGATGGTCTTGGGGGCGGACTCGCGCACGCAGGCCTCGAAGCCGGCGAGGTAGATCTCGCGCAGGGTGCGCTCGTCGAGCACGGAGTCGGACGCCTGGCGGCGTGTCTCCTGGCTGTTGACGGCAAAGTGCTTGGGACAGGCGCTGATGCCCACGGACTGGATGCCGCGCACGGCCGCCGCCGCCATCTTCCCGCTGAGGTAGGGGTCCTCGGAGTAGTACTCGAAGTTGCGCCCGCACAGCGGGTTGCGCTTGATGCACAGGCCCGGGGCCAGCAGCACGCCCACGCCCTGGCTGGCGGCCTCCTCGCCCATGGCGGCGCCCACGCGCTCGACTATGGAGGGGTCCCAAGTGTTGGCGAGCGTCACGGCGGTGGGGAAGCAGGTCGCGGGCTCGGAGGGGCTGAGGCCCAGGTGGTCCGAGGCCCCGGCCTGGTGGCGGACTCCCGCGGGGCCGTCAGAGAACGTGACCTGGGGGATGCCCAGGCGCTTGATGGGCCAGGACTCGAACTCGCTGGCGCCCTGCAGGAGCGCGCACTTCTCCTCGAGCGTGAGCTTGGCGATGATGTCTGCGTGCTTCATGCGTCCTCCTCGACCCGTTTTCAGCTCTGATGATAGGGGGTGGGGAGGGGAGGCGTACCGCGGCGACACAATCGGCGCACCGCGCGGCACAACCGGCAGGGGAGCGCGCCGGGCGACGGCCCGCCGGCGAACCCTGGGCGTTGCGGTTCTGGGGGCTGGGGCGCGACTGAAGGCCTCCGTCCCTGCGTTCTTCTCGGCGTTTCATTGATTGCGCTGCGAAAAACGGGACCGGGGCACGTTGGATGGTGCCCCGGCCTCGAATACGGCAACGGAAGTTGGTCGGGCCGTGCCCTGTCCCCGATTTGCGCAGCGGACGGGCGCCCTACGCGTCCTTCTCGTCCTTGCCCTCGCGGAGAGCCGGGAGGATGCGCTTGACCACCCAGAAGATTACCGCCACGATCGCGATGGCGATGATCACGTACTTGACCACGTCGGAGACCCACTCGGCCTGCACGGTGACGGTCTCCCAGGCGCTGCCGGCCGCGGCGCCGAGCGAGCAGAGGATGGTGTTCCACACGGTGGAGCCCAGCAGCGTGTAGAGGGAGAACTTGAGGACGTTCATCTTGGCGGTGCCGGCGGGGATGGAGATGAGGCTGCGCACCACGGGGATGCAGCGGCAGATGAGGACCGTGACCTGGCCCTTGCGGTCGAACCAGTCCACGGCGCTGGAGATGTCCTCGGGCTTGAAGCCCAGCAGGCGCATCGGGCGCGTGCCGAAGAAGGCCATGAGGCGCTCGCGCGAGAGGATGCGGCCCACGCCGTAGAGGATGAAGGCGCCGGTGACCGATCCCACGGTGGCGGAGACGATTACGCCCGGGAGCGTGAGCTCCGTCGTGGTGGTGAAGAAGCCCGAGAGCGGCAGGATGAGCTCGCTCGGGATGGGCGGGAAGACGTTCTCGAAGAAGATGAGGAACCAAACGCCGATGTAGCCGAACTGGCTGATGAGGTTGGTGAACAGGTCCTCCATGGGACTCCCTTGTCTCGGAGACACAACATTCCCATTATCGCCGCGCGGGGGCTCCTCTGGGGAAAATCAAGGATTGCACAGAAGTGGAGCGCGGGTTGAGTCCTGGGCGCCCGTGGACGCTTCAAGGCACGAAAACGTCCCGCCGCGCCCAGGACCGGGGTGCGGCGGGACGCCGGGACGTGCATCGGTGGGCGGGTTGCCTACAGGCAGGACTCGTAGATCGCGCGGGCGTCGTCCATCGTGAGGCGCCGGAGCTCCCCGAAGACGGCCCCCTTGTTCTTCTCGAGGGTCCCCAGCAGCGCGGGGACGTCCTTCTCGGTGACGCCCAGCTCGCCGAGGGTGCGCGGCATGCCCATGGAGACGAAGAAGTCCTGGAGCTCGTCGATCGTGGCGGCGACGGCGTCGGCGACGGCCTCCTCGGGCGTTACGTCCACGTCGTCAGCCTCCGCGTCCACCGGCTCTATGCCAAAGACGTCGCGACCGAAGGAGAGGAAGCGCTCCGGGGCGCTGCGCCACACGTAGCGCATCCAGGCGGGGAAGACCACGGCGAGGCCGGCGCCGTGGGTGATCTGGGTGTGGTGCGCGGAGAGCTCGTGCTCGAGGCCGTGGCTCTCCCAGCCGCCCGCTCGCCCGCCGGGGTTGGTGTTGCGGCCGAGGCCCGCGATGTCGTTGTGCGCGAGGGTGCCCGCCCACATGATGTTGGCGCGCGCGTCATAGTCCTCGGGGTCTGCGAGGGCGCGCGGGGCCTCCTCGATGAGGGAGCGGATGATGCCGCAGGCGATGTTGTCCGTCACGGGGACGGGGCCCGCGCCGGAGAAGTAGCGCTCCATGATGTGGGCGATCATGTCCGTCACGCCGGCGGCCGTCTGGTAGGCGGGCAGGGTGTAGGTGAGCTCCGGATCCATGAAGGCGATGACGGGGCGGTGGAGCTCGCTCGAGAGGCCGCGCTTGAGGCTGAGCTCGTCGTTGGAGATGACGGCCGAGGCGCTGGACTCGGAGCCGGCGGCCGGGATGGTGAGCACGCACGCCACGGGGAGCTTGCCCTCGGCCACGGGCTTGGCGGCGCCGGAGAAGAGGTCCCAGACGTCGCCCTCGTAGGGCACGCCGAGCGCGATGGCCTTGGCGGTGTCGATGACCGAGCCGCCGCCCACGGCGAGCACGAGGTCCGCGCCGCAGGAGCGCGCGAGCTCGACGCCCTCGCGCACGAGGCCGACCTCGGGGTTGGGGCGCACGCCGGAGAGCTCCGTGCGGGCGATGCCCTCGGCGTCGAGCGTGGCGGTGACGCGGGCGAGCGTGCCGGTGCGGACCACGGAGCCCTGGCCGTAGACGAGAAGGGCGTGGCGGTAGCCGCCCGCGGCGAGCTCGGCGCCCACGCGGTCCGTGACGCCGCGGCCAAAGACGAAGCGGGTGGGCAGGTGGAAGGTGAAGTCGTTCATGGGGGTCCTTTCGACGTATGCCGAGAAGAGCTTAGCGCGTCGAGGGCCGCGCGCGCGTCACTTTCGAGCCCGCGTGGACACGGGGCCTCGCGTCAGCCCAGTGCGGCGCCCCGTGCGGGCCTACCGGCGGGATGGTCCGCGCGCTACAGGGGGATGTCGTCGTAGTCCGCGTAGTCCTCGTCGTCCACGTCCCCCGGGTCCTCGCGGCCCTCGTAGCCGTCGAAGCGGCTGAGGTCGTCGTCGGGGTCCGCCGCGGGCGGCGTGGGCTCGTCCTTCTCGGCCTGCCCGTCGAGCGCGGCCTGCCAGCGGGCGCGGTCGTCCTCGAACCCGGAGAGCCGCTCGCGCGCCATCCCTATGTTGAAGGGGAAGAAACCGGTCGCATCGGCCCGCGCGAGCGCCCGGATGACGTTGCGCCCGCTGCCGTAGAGCTCGTTCTCGAAGGCGTCAAACCCCTCGGGCCCAACCACCCACTCGGGCGGCGCGTCGCCCACGCCGTCCACAAGCTGCGGTCCCATGCCGGAGACTCCCTCGTGTGCCTCGAGCACCGTGACGGCCACCTCCCAGGGCGTGCCGTCGCCGTAGCTGTACGTGGCCTCCTGCGTCCTGGGGAAGACCTCGCCCAGGGTCAGCATCGACGCGCGCGTCTCGATGAACTTCTTTCTGCGGGTCTTGGGCAGGGGAATGGTCCCGCAGGCGCCTCGCTCGCCTATGAGCAGGTTGCCCCTGCTGTTGGAGAGCAGGAACCCAAACGGCCTCAGGTCCCTCCAGCACAGGCAGCGCTGGATGACAAGGTGCAGGTCGAGGAAGGTGAGGCCAGCGGGTACGAGGACCTTGCGCCAGCAGGTGCGCTTGAGCTCGCCCCACCTCAGGTACGCGTAGGGGTCGCTGTAGTAGCGGTGCTGCGACGTCTTGCCGTCCAGGTTGAGGTTGAGGCGCAGAAGCAGCGACCGGGCGTCCCGCGCGTCGCGGTGGTAGGAGGCGGGAGGATCGAGAAGCGCGGTGGGCGAGAAGGACGGGCGCGGCTCCGGGCGCAGCCGGCCGGACTCCCTCACCGCCGCCACGAACTCCGACATGGTGAGAGGCCCCGCCCCAGCGGCGGCCTCGTCTGCGAAGAGCCTTGGCCAGGCGCACCTGATCTCCTCCTGCGAGGCTCCGACGGAAGGGCCGAGCGCGAGCTGGAGGTACTTGAGCGCCCCCATGGCCTCTCGCTCTCCCTCGGCGGTGATGCTGAGGAGGTTGCCTGCGTCCGAGTACTCGACCAGCCCGTAGCTGCGCAGAGTGGCGAGGACGCCCTCGTCAAACGATCGCGTGGACTGGCAGGCGCCGTGGCGGGCCGCCTCCTGGTCCAGGTTCAGGTAGGCGACGACCAGCGTGAAGAGGCAGTTGAGAAACTGGTTGAGGTCGCTGTGCTGCATGGCGGCTCCTTCCCTCGGCGGCTTTGGTGGGATGAGCCTACCCTCTTTGAGCTGGGGTTTTCTGCCCGTTTTCTTACGGGGCGCTGTCACGGCTGGCAGGCGGATGGCGAGGTCGTGAAGGCCGGGAAACCTGTCGGCGGGCGGTTGCCCCGCGCCCGCGGGCGGCGCCCCGCGCATGCCCCCGCATCCCGTGCACGACGCTTTCCGAGCGCTTACCCGGCCCTGACGCGCGCGAGGTAACGTTAGGGTAGGTTTGGGAGACGCGGAGGTGCACCATGCTCGACGACGTGCTGGGTCCCGAGGCCACGTATCTGAGGAGGCTCGGCGCCCTGAGCGCCCTGCTCTGCGGGCCGTGCGCCCTTCTCGGCGTCGCGCTCGCTGCGGTACAGCCGTGCGCGGCCAACGTTGGAGCCACTGCCTGCGCGGCTGCGGTAGCGCTCGCCGGCGCGTGGCTCGCCAGGCGCTCGTAGCCGTCTTCCCCGGGCGGTCGCCCGCTCTTCTCGCTCTTCTCGCCGCAGGAAGCATGACGTCTTCCCTCTATCTCGGTGACTACGACTTCTTTGCCTTTGGCGCGGGGCATCACGAGCTATTGGTCTGGCCCATCGGCGACAGGCCCGCCGGCACGGACGTCACGGCGGACCATCTATTTCCGTACGAGTGGTAGCCCCGGCATTTCGGCATTTCGTGGGGCGCGCTGGGCTTGCCCTGCGCATCGGCTGAGCCGGAATGTGGTATAAGGTAGCTAGTCGTCTCGCAAGAGGGGGCTGTCAAGGGCCGGGGGGTTCCCCCCGGCATTTTTCATTTCGAAGGGCGGTGGCATGCGGGAGCTGTCCGTGTTCGTGGACGAGTCGGGCGATATCGGCGGCGAGTCGCGCTGCTACCTGCTGTCTCTCGTCTTCCATGATCAGTCGGACGACCTCAGCAGGACCATGAGGCTCTATGAGCAGGATCTAGCTGTACGTGGGCTCGCTGACATCCCTTTGCATCTGAATCCGCTGATGCGGGGGAACGAGGGCTATTCGAATCTGTCCGTCGATGATAGGGCCCGCATGCTTGCGAGCTTTGGCACCTTTGTGGTCCATTCTCCGTTCAAGTATCACGTGTTCCTCTACGAGAAGTCCCAGTTCGCGACCTCGGAGGCGCTCGGCGCCCGCATGCGGCGCGACCTGTCCGCGCTGCTGTTCGACAACATCGACTGGTTTCAGCGCTTCGACTTCGTGAAGATCTACTATGACGATGGACAGAGCCTCGTCACCCGGGCGCTTCACCTCGGCTTCGAGTACGCCCTCGCGCGCGAGGCGGTGGTCTACCGCGACGCATCCCCTGCGGGCTATCGCATGCTGCAGATCGCGGACTACGTGTGTGGGATCGAGCTTGCCGCCGCGAAGTACGATTCTGGCGTAGAGGGTGCGACCGACCGAATGTTCTTCGGCACGCGCCGCGACTTCAACAAGAACTTCCTGAGAAAGCTCCGCAAGCACCTGTTGTAGGCAACGCGGGCGATAAAAACCACTGGCCAAGATTATGGCTGAGTGATTGCTGCGATGCTGTCGAGGGCTTGTTCGGCGCCAGGGCGACAGGCTCTGCATGCTGCCAGGTCTCAGTTTGAGTCGATGGTCTCGTTCTTCTCGTTCTTCTCGGTCTCGGGACGCTCTGTGGGGTGCGCGTTTGACGAGTACCCCCGTGGGGTATATAGTCGAGACGTGAAACCCCTAGGGGGTATTTGTCAAAGCGTCCGCGAAGGAGCGTCGCATGGACGAGAAGAACGCCGGGCCCTCCGCCTGCTCCCACTGCGGGGCGCTCAAGCACACGCCGCGCTCGCCCGAGCTCAAGGCGAGCGTCGCGCGCCGCATCAACCGCGCCGTGGGCCAGCTGAACGGCATTCGGGCCATGGTGGAGGAGGACCGCTACTGCGGCGACGTCCTCACGCAGCTCGCGGCGGTGGAGTCGGCGGTGAAGGCCATCTCGCGCGAGGTCATGCGCGACCACCTGGAGACCTGCGTCGTCGAGCGCGTGCAGGCCGGCGACACCGATGTCGTGGACGAGGTCATGGACCTCTTCCGCAAGTTCATGTGACCTGTGAATTGGGGAGGGCAGCGATGAGGGAGACGTTTGACATCACGGGCATGACCTGCGCGGCGTGCTCGGCGCGCGTGCAGAGGGCAGCGGGCGAGGTGCCCGGCGTGGCCTGCGCCAACGTGAACCTGCTCAAGAACTCGATGGAGCTCGACTACGACGGCTCGCCCGAGACGGCCGCTGCCGTGGTGGAGGCCATCGAGCGCTCCGGCTACGGGGCCGCCCGTCGCGCGCCGGCCGGCGAAAAGGGTCGCGGTGCCGCGCCGGCGGAACGCCCCGGCGCGGCCGCCGAGAGGGCGATCCGCGAGAAGCGCAACCAGCTCGTGGTCTCCGCGATCTTCTCGGTGCCGCTCTTCTATGTGGCCATGGGGCCGATGTTCGGCTGGCAGCAGCCGCCTGCGCTCGCCGGGGAGGCCAACCTCATGGCGCTCGGCATCACGCAGCTTCTGCTCTGCGCGCCGATCCTCCTTGTCAACCGTCGCTACTTCATAACCGGCTTCAGGACGCTCGCGCACCGCGCGCCCAACATGGACTCGCTCATCGCGCTGGGCTCCGCCGCCTCGGCCCTCTGGTCCGTGGCGCAGCTCTACCGCATGGCGTGGGCCATGGGCACGGGTGACGCGGCGGCGCTGCACGCAGCTGCGCACAACCTCTACTTTGACTCGGCGGGCATGATCCTCACCCTCATCACGCTCGGCAAGTTCTTTGAGG
>CALUJT010000076.1 GCA_944321005.1 uncultured Atopobiaceae bacterium
TGCTTGGGGACGTTCACCGTGAGGACGCCGCCCTCGAGCCTGGCGGAGAGGCCGGCGACGGCCGCGTCCTTGAGGTAGACGCCGCGGGTGGCGCTCCAGTCGGAGGTCTCCTTGTAGAGGTAGTTCTTGCCCTTCTCCTCCTCGGTCTCCTTCTTCTCCACGGAGATGGAGAGGCGACCCTCGTTGAGCTCGACGTCGATCTCCTCGCGCTTGACGCCCGGGAGCTCCGCGGAGACCACGTACTTGTCGCCCGCGTCCTCGACGTTCATCTTGAAGCTGCTGGCGGTGGAGGAAAGCGGGGCGAAGGGCGCGTCAAAGAAGCTGTCCAGCGCGTCAAACGGCCAGTTGCGAAGCGCGCGAGAGTAACGATCGTAGGGAACCATGCTTGCCATAGTGACCACTCCTTCTGTTGGGCGGCGCCGGGATGGCGCCTGTCGTTCATAGGTAGTTGTTCCCCGTGACGCCGCTCTTAATCACGCGAGACCAATTTTTCTGAGCGTCATATGCTCATCATATCTAAGTGCTTTTGGCTTAGATATTGTTAGCCAAGCAGCCTTTGGTTTCCTTGGCTTTGCGGCGCCCCACATTAGGGGGGTGACATAACACGGTGCTGCTCTATCATGGGTGGCGTTGCTGTTCAGAAACGCCATCGGAGGCAGGCATGGCCAACGAGACCGATCAGGAGCGCGCCACCACGGAGACCGCCTCTGCGCCGAGCGGGGCGGAGACCCCGTCGCCCGCTCCCTATGTGCGCCAGCGTCCCGCGCACCGCAGCGTGGAGCCCATCGACGACCTTGCCGAGGACGAGGAGGCGAGCGTGCCCGTGACGCACGACTCGGGCTACACCGTCCGCGGGAGCGCCCTCTCCGGGCGCGCCTACAAGAGGTCGCGCGCGCAGGGCCAGCAGCTGAGGAGGGACCTCCACTACGGTCAGTACCTCGAGATCCCCAAGGGCAGGCGCGACATCTTCGTCTCGCGCGAGCGCAAGGCGCGCGTGAAGACCTTCATCGCGCTCGTGGCCGTGCTGGCGCTCCTCGCCGTGGTGGCCTATCTCGCCTGGGGCTACATGCAGGCCAACTGGGGCTCCACCGGCTAGGCTCTCGATCAGGAGGGGCCGGCGATCAGGAGGAACTGGCGAGAAGAACGGCCGCCCCGCCGCCCGTCGCTAGGCCCAGGGGTCGCGCTCGAAGAGCGGCTCGGGGTCCGGCCGCCTGTCGGAGTAGGGGTCGTACCCGTCGTCGTCCTCGTTCTCGGGGCGGACGAACTCGTCGTCAGCCTTGCTCGCGTCGCGCTTCTTCTCGGGCCTCTCCCCCATGGCACTCACCCCGTGTACTGGTCGATATAGGCAATGTAGTCGCAGACGGACCCACCAAAGGACGAGAGGTTGACCGCCTCGAAGTGCGCGGTCGGCGCCACGAGCGCCACGACGCGCGTGACGTTGTCGTAGCCACCTATCACGACGGCCCACGTGTAGTCGTCCTGGCGGCCGTAGCCGCAGATGAAGTGGCGGTTGGGCTCGGGCTGCTCCTCGGCGTCCTTCTCGGCGTCCTTCTCGTCCCCGTCGTCCTTCTGGGCGTCCGCATCGGCGTCCCCCTGGGCGTCGGCACCCTCCTGCGCCGGGGCCTCCGGCCGGGGCTCGGGCTCCGGCATCACGATGTCGTCCTGCGTGCAGGTGTCCAGGAGGCCCTCGAGCCCGCACGCCGCCATCACGGCGCGAACGCCGGACTCGCTCTCCACGTCGCCGCCCTCGGGGAGGGTCTTTGAGGAGAACGCGTAGCGCACGCCGCCCACCCCCGCGCCCGTGGCCAGCACGTCGGCCTGCGAGCCGCCGGCGTAGTGCCCGGACTCGGGGTCGTTGGTCAGGCGCAGCACGTCGCCGGACTCGCCCGCGTAGGCCACGTTGGCGTTGCCGCCGGAGGCGTAGATCTCGCCGTAGCTGAGGGAGAAGCCCTCGTCGTCAAGGTAGTCGGGCAGCGCCTGGGGAATCACGTCGAAGTAGGCAAGGAGGTCGTAGGGGTCGCTCGGCAGCGGGGTCGCCACGCTCAGGGCGACGGTCGCCCCCGGCTCGACCTCGGACCCCACGCCCGGCTCCACCTCGATCACGCTGTTTCTCTGCTCGTCCGAGCGCTCGTAGGAGACGCTCGCGGCAAGCCCGCCCGAGGCGAGCTCCGCCTTCGCCTCCTCGAGGGGGAGGCCCAGCACGTCCGGCACGGTGTAGGCGCGCGCGACCACGAGGGACACCTGGTCCTCCGGGCGGAAGGGGGTGCCCTCCGCCGGGCTCACGGAGAGGACGGTCCCCGCCGCCGCATCGGAGTTCTGGTAGCTGACGGAGATGCTCCGGGCCCCGGCCTCGCCGAGGGCCTCCTGGGCGTCCTCCACCTCGAGCCCCACCACCCGCGGGACGGTGCGCTGCGCCGCCACGCTCAGGGTGATGCCCTCGGCGGGGTCCACGCGCTGGCCCTCGGGAGGCTGGCAGCCGAGCACGGTGCCTATCGCGTCGTCCGCCATGACGGACTCCACGCTCACGACAAAGCCCAGCTCCTCGAGGGCGCGCACGGCCTCGTCCTGGGCCTTGCCCACCACGGGCGGGACCGTCTTGCCGCCCCAGACCTCCTGGTCGTAGGTGTACCAGGCAACGCCTCCCGCCGCGGCGAGAAGAACGACCGCCAGCAGCGCCACCGCCCAGCGCGGCAGCCGCCGCCTGCGCTCCGGCAGGCTCTGGACCGGGGACTCAATGGTGACGGGAGCCTGCGCGGAGGTGAGGTCCTCGAGCGTGGCGGGGGCATAGTAGGGGCTGTCCATCGCGTCGAGGCCGTCGGTCGCCTCCGTCGCGGCGGCGCCAGCCGAGGGCACCACGATGGTGGGCAGGTCATCCGGGTCTACGGCGCGGGTCTCGGCGGCGCGGTTCTCGGCGGCGTCCGCGAGCTGCGTGGCGTCGGCGTCCGCCGGCGGGGCGGCCAGCTGCGTGGCGTCGGGGTCCGCGACGGGCGACTCCTCCGGCGGCGAGGCGACGGTCGCGTCCCTGAGGTCCTTCTCGTCCTTAGCCGCCATCGCGCCCCCAACCTGTCGTTGAACGTACCCCTATCCTACCGAAAAAGGAGGCGAGGGGACCGTCCCCCTCGCCTCCTTCAGAAGAGCTGCGGAGCGCGCTGCCCCGCGCTACTCCATGGCGTCGGGCTCGATGGGCTCGTCGTCCGCGGGCGCGGTCGGCTCGCCGGAGCGGCGGCGCTCCGACGCCGCGTCGTCGCGCGCGGCGAAGAGGCGGTCGTCCTCCCCCACGTCCACGCGCACCACGTCGCCCTCGCCGAGCCTGCCATCGATGATGAGGTTGGCCACGGAGTCCACCACCTGGCGCTGGATGAGGCGCTTGAGCGGGCGGGCGCCGTAGACCGGGTCCAGGCCGTCGAGCGCGAGCGACTGCTTGGCAGCCGGCGTGAGCTCGAGCTGGATGCGGTCGCGGTCGAGCCGCTCGCGCACGTCGCGCAGCTGGATGTCCACGATGCGCTCGATGTCCGCGAGGCCCAGGGCGTGGAAGACCACCACGTCGTCGATGCGGTTGAGGAACTCCGGCTTGAAGGTCTGACGCAGGGCGTTGTTGACCTCGCGCTGCACCTCCTCGGGGTCGCTCGACGCGTTGGCGCCGGCGATGAACTGGCTGCCCACGTTAGACGTCATGATGATGATCGTGTTCTTGAAGCTCACCACGCGACCCTGGCCGTCCGTGAGGCGGCCGTCGTCGAGCACCTGCAGGAGGATGTTGAAGACGTCGGGGTGCGCCTTCTCCATCTCGTCCAGCAAGATCACGGAGTACGGACGGCGCCGAACCGCCTCGGTGAGCTGGCCGCCCTCGTCGTAGCCCACGTATCCGGGAGGCGCGCCGATGAGGCGCTGGACGCTGAACTTCTCCATGTACTCGGACATGTCTATGCGCACGAGCGCCCGCTCGTCGTCGAAGAGGTTCTCCGCGAGCGCCTTGGCGAGCTCCGTCTTGCCCACGCCGGTGGGGCCGAGGAAGAAGAAGCTGCCGATGGGGCGGTTGGGGTCGGAGAGGCCCGCGCGGCTGCGGCGCACGGCGGCGGCCACGGCCGAGACGGCCTCGTCCTGACCCACGACGCGCTTGTGCAGCTCGGACTCGAGGTTGCGGAGCTTGTCCATCTCGCCCTGCATCATCTTGGACACGGGGACGCCGGTCCACGAGCTCACCACGTCGGCGATCTCCTCGGAGGTGACCTCCTCCTTGAGGAGTCCCCCGGCCTCCTGCTTGGCCGCGAGCGCGGCCTCCGCCTCCTCGTACTCGTGCTGGAGCGCGGGGATGGTGGAGTAGCGCAGCTCGGAGGCGCGGGCAAGGTCGCCCTCGCGGGTGACGCGCTCCATCTCGGTGCGCGCGTCCTCGATTCGGGACTTGAGGTCCTGCACGCGGTCGATGGCGCCCTTCTCGTTCTCCCAGTTGGCCTTCATGCCGTCGAGCTTCTCGCGCGTAGTGGCGATCTCGCCGCGCAGGGTCTCGAGGCGCTCCTTGCTGGCCTCGTCCTCCTCCTTCATGAGGGCCTGCTCCTCGATCTGCATCTGCGTGAGCTGGCGGTCCACGGCGTCGATGTCCGCGGGCATGCTGTCGAGCTCCATGCGCAGGCGGCTCGCCGCCTCGTCAACGAGGTCGATGGCCTTGTCCGGCAGGAACCGGTCCGAGATGTAGCGGTTGGAGAGGTCCGCGGCGCTCACGAGCGCGGAGTCCGTGATGCGCACGCGGTGGTGCTGCTCGTAGCGGTCCTTGATGCCGCGCAGGATGGAGATCGTGTCCTCCACGGTGGGCTCGGAGACCATGACGGTCTGGAAGCGGCGGGCGAGCGCCGCGTCCTTCTCGATGTACTTGCGGTACTCGTCCAGCGTGGTGGCGCCGATGGCGTGCAGCGTGCCGCGCGCGAGGGCAGGCTTCAGGATGTTGCCGGCGTCCATGGAGCCCTCCGTGGCGCCCGCGCCCACGATGGTGTGCAGCTCGTCGATGAACAGGATGATGCGGCCGTCCGACTTCTCGACCTCCTTGAGGACGGACTTCAGGCGGTCCTCGAACTCGCCGCGGTACTTGGCGCCCGCCACGAGGGCGGACATGTCAAGCTCCACGAGGTCCTTGTCGCGCAGGGTCGAGGGGACGTCGCCGTTGACGATACGCTGGGCCAGGCCCTCCACGATGGCGGTCTTGCCCACGCCCGGCTCGCCGATGAGCACGGGGTTGTTCTTCGTACGGCGGCTGAGCACCTGGATGGTGCGGCGGATCTCCTCCACGCGGCCGATGATGGGATCGAGCTTTCCCTGGCGCGCGAGGTCGGTGACGTTGCGGCCGTACTTCTCCAGCGCCTCGAACTCGGGCTTGGAGTCCTGACTGGTCACGCGCTCGTCCCCGCGCAGGGCGTCGTAGGCCTCCTCCACGCGCTTGGCGGTGACGCCGGCGGCCTTGAGGATGGAGCCGGCGTCCGTCTTGTCGTCCGCGAGCGCGCAGAGCAGGTGCTCGGAGGTGACGTAGGAGTCGCCCATCTTGGTGGCGAGCTTCTCCGCGGCGTTGCCCACGCGCACGGTGGCGTCGGCCATGCCCATCTGCGCGGTGTCGCCGCTGACCTGCGGCTGGCGCGCGATGGCGTCGTCTGTCTGCGCCTCGATGGCGGCCGGGTCCGCGCCCACGCGCTCGATGATGGCGCGCAGGTTGTGCTCGCCGGAGCTGAGCAGGGCCTTCAGAACGTGCACGGGCATGAGCTGCCCGGCGTTGGCGTCCGTGGCGATGCCCACCGCCGCCTGCAGCGCCTCCTGGGCCGTGACGGCCCACTTGTCTAGTCTCATGGTTGCCCCCTTCTTGGGTTTCGTTGTTTATCAACGTCTATTGTTCCCCGGGAGCTGGGGCTTATACGCAAATCTAAGCGTCTACATAGTAGATTTTCTGCGTGCCGGCGAGAAGAACGCAGGGCGAGCCGCGCTGGCGACGAAGGCTTCCACGAGCGGCCCACCTCGGCAACTTCCATTTTTCTGTACATTGCAGGATGCCCCCCTCCTTGGTGAGAAGAGCGGCACCCCTTTGAGCTGGCAATATGTGGTATTGAACTTCTTCAGCCAAGCGCAATATACAGAAAAGCGGGAGAACGCGACGGCGAGCGAGCGCCGAGGGCAGGCACGCTTACGAATCGCGGCTCGTTCGACGGTGCGCGGCTACCCCTCGTCCTTCTCGCCGGGGGCGCCGTTGAGGAGGAGGCGGCGCATGACCTGCTCGGGGCTTCCCTGCCCGTCGTAGCGGGCGAGCGCGGTGATCTTCTCCTGCATGCGGAACTCGTGGACCTCGTCCTCGAGCTGGCGCACGCGACGACGAAGCTCCTCGAGCTCGTCCTCGCGCTCGAGCATGCGCTCGCGCATATCGAGGATGCGCACCACGCCGGCGAGGTTGATGCCCTCGTCCGTGAGCTTGGAGATGAGGTTCAGCCGGTCGATGTCCGACTGGGAGTACAGGCGCGTGTTGCCGCGCGAGCGCCCGGGCGTCACGAGACCCTTCTGCTCGTAGACGCGCAGGGTCTGCGGGTGCATGCCCGTGAGCTCGGCGGCAACGCTGATCATGTAGAGGGGCTTGTTGCAATCCGACCCGCGGCCGGGCTCCCTTCCCTCTCTATCGCTTCGCGCCATAGCGGCTGACCTCCTCGCGGTAGTCGCGCGCGTCGTCGGCGCGCAGGGCCTCGAGCGCCTCGCGCTCCTGCTTGGTGAGCAGCGTGGGCACCTTCACGCGCACGGTCACGTAGAGCGCGCCGCGCGAGCCCTTGCGCTTGACGTTGGGGGCCCCCAGATCGCGGAAGCGGAAGGTCTTGCCGTCCTGCGTGCCGGCGGGCACCTTGAGGCGGACCTCCGTGCCGTCGGGCGTGGGAACCTCCACGGTGGCGCCGAGCGCGGCCTCGTACATGCTGATGGGCAGGTCCATGCGAACGTCCGCGCCGTCGCGCTTGAAGAGCGGGTGCTCGGCCACGTGGGTGGTGATCACGAGGTCGCCGCGGTCGCCGCCGTTGGTGCCGTACTCGCCGCGGCCGCGGTAGCGCAGCTTGCCGCCGTCCACCGCGCCCGCCGGAATCTTGATCGTGAGCGTCTGCTCCTCGCCCGTGGAGGGCACGCGGTAGGTTGCCTTGCGGGTGGCCCCGCGGAAGGCCTCCTCCGCCGTGACGTCCACGGACATGGTGAGGTCGCTGCCCTTGGTGGGGCGGTTGCTCGCGGCGCGCGCGCCGGCGGCGCCGCCAAAGATGGACGAGAAGTCAAAGCCGCCGAAGCCGCCGTCGCCGCGCATGTTGTTGAAGATGTCGGACCAGTCGCCGCCCACGTTGGTGGTGTAGGTGTAGCGGCCGCGCCCGCCCGAGCCGCCGAAGTCGGCCCCGGGGATGCCGCCGAACATGAGCAGCTGGTCGTACTCGCGACGCTTCTGGGGGTCGGAGAGGGTGGTGTACGCCTCGCTGACCTCCTTGAACTTGGCCTCGTCGCCGCCGGCGTCCGGGTGGTACTTCGCGGCGAGCTTGCGGAAGGCCTTCTTTATCTCGTCGTCAGAGGCGTCGCGCTTGACGCCCAGTACGTCGTAGTAGCTTCGCTTGTTTGCCATGTCGCACGAGCCTCCTTTCTGTTAGTTGGGGACAGTCCCCAATTCACATAAAACTTTTTTGCAAATCGGGGACTGTCCCCGATTTGCAGGCTACTCCTCGGCCGGGCGCTTGGGACCGCCGTAGGTCACCGTGACCATGGCGGTGCGGATGACCTTGTCGCCCATGCGATAGCCCTTCTGGTAGACCTGTGCCACGGTCTCGTCGTAGGCGTCCTTGTCCTCCACGCGGCCGACGGCCTGGTGGGCCAGCGGCTCGAAGGGCTCGCCGGCGGGGTCGATGGGTTCGACGCCCTCCTTCTCCAGCACGCCGAGCATCTTGGCGTGCACCGCGGAGACGCCGTCAACGAACTGCTGGAACTGGGTGTCGCCGTCCGTGGCGCCGGCGTGCTCGATGGCGCGCTCGATGTCGTCGATCACGGGGAGCAGGTTGGTCACCAGCTTCTCGGCCGCGCGCTCCTTCTCCGCCAGGCGCTCGGCGGCGGTGCGGCGGCGATAGTTCTCCCAGTCAGCCTGGAGGCGCAGCATTCGCTCCGTGGCGTCGGCCGCCTCCTTCTTGGCGGCCTCGATCTGGTCCTCCACGTCCGAGAGCTTCTTCTGGAGCTCGTCGCGCTCCTCGCGTATCTTGCTCGCGTCGGCGGCGAGCTCGCGCTCCGCGGCCTCCTCGCCGGCCCGGATGGCGGCCTCCACGCGGGCGCGCTCCTCGGCGTCTTCGTCCATCTCCTCAGCGTCCGCGACCTCCGGCTCGACGGCCTCGGCCTCGGGCGCGTCCTCGACGGTTGCCTCAGGCCCCGTGGCCTCGTTCTTCTCGTCCTCAACCTCGATGGGCACCTTCACGTCACCCTCCTCGAATATCCCGATGATTCAAAAGGGGGCTGTCCCCCTTTGAATCAGGGGCGGCCGCGTAGCCGTGGCCGCCCCCTATTTGATCCGTTAGTACGGCCAGGCAGAACTAGTTGTTCTTGTCGTCGTCGACGACCTCGTAGTCGGCGTCCACCACGTCGCTCGCGGCGTCGGTCGCTCCGGCGCCGGCGTTGCCCGCGGCGGCGTCCTCCTGCGTGGCGGAGTAGACGACCTCGGCGAGCTTGTGGCCCACCTCCTGGAGCTTGTCGCCGGCCGCGCGGATGGCGTCCACGTCGGTGCCGTCGAGGGCCTTCTTGGCCTCGGCAACGGCGTCCTCGGCGGCCTTCCTCTGGTCGGCCGGGACCTTGTCGCCCAGGTCCTTGAGGGTCTGCTCGGTGGAGTACGCGAGGGAGTCGACCTGGTTGCGGACCTCGATCTCGTCCTTGTGCTTCTTGTCCTCCTCGGCGTGGGCCTCGGCGTCCTTGACCATGCGGTCGACCTCGTCGTCGGA
>CALUJT010000077.1 GCA_944321005.1 uncultured Atopobiaceae bacterium
CGTGTAGAAGTACTCGATGCCCGCCGCCTCGAACTTCTCGCGGTACTCGGCCGCGTAGATGTCCGCGAAGATGTCCTTGAAGCGGTGGTCGTAGGTCTTGGAGATGGTGTCCTTGGTGGCGAACCACAGGTCCTGGCCCGTGGAGAGCGCGTACTCGAAGCAGCTGCGCGCGAAGCTCTCGATCGAGGCGTCGAGGTTGTGCTGGCCCTGGACCACGCCGGGCCCGTCGAAGACGTGGACGAGCTCGCGGCGCTCGGTGCCGTCCTCGGCGGTGTAGACGAGCTCGACCTTGCCGGGCCCGTCGATGCGCATCTCGGAGTTCTTGTAGACGTCGCCGTAGGCGTGACGCGCGATGGTGATGGGCTTCTTCCAGCAGCTCACCACGGGGTCGATGCCCTTGACCACGATGGGTGCGCGGAAGACCGTGCCGTCGAGGATGGCGCGGATGGTGCCGTTGGGGCTCTTCCACATCTTCTTGAGGCCGTACTCCTCGACGCGCGCGGCGTTGGGCGTGATGGTGGCGCACTTGACGGCGACGCCCAGGCGCTTGGTGGCCTCGGCGGAATCGATGGTGACCTGGTCGTCGGTCTTGTCACGGTACTCGAGGCCGAGGTCGTAGTACTCGGTCTTGAGGTCCACGTACGGACAGATGAGCTCGTCCTTGATAATCTGCCAGATGATGCGCGTCATCTCGTCGCCGTCCATCTCGACGAGCGGGGTCTTCATCTCAATCTTGGCCATGCGCTCCTCCAAGCGTCGTTGACAACCAACTCGTTGAGGGTAGCACGCGACCGTCCCGCGGCCTCTCTCGAATGCGAAGCCGAGACCTGCTTGTCACAGAACGTGTGGCGTAGGTGGTTCGGTGCCCGTCCGTTCGGGGTTTGCCCCTTCGTGCGATGTACGCCGGCTTTGGTGCGAGGTTTGCCCCTTCGTGCGATGCGATTTCGTCGGTCAGGAGGGCTTCCGCGTCGCTCCGTGAGAGCCAATCCTGCGCAAACGCGTCTGGGGGAGATGCGGTGGGTCTAAATATGCATCGCACGAAGGGCCAAACCCCGCAGCGCATGTCTGAAACATCGCACGAAGGACGGTTCTGCGCACGACGCTAGGGTCGGGCGGTGGTCTCCAGCCATGCCGGCAGGTCGGAGCTCACCACTCGGGCACAGGCGTAGGCGTCCGCGAGCTCGAGGGTGGCGACGGCCTCGTACCCGGACTCCGTTGCCGCCAGCGCGAGCGCGCGGCCGTCGTGGGGGACGAGCAACCTGACCTCGTTGGCAACGGGGTCGTAGGCGGGCGTAGCCAGGCGCGGGTTCCTCGCGACCTCCTCGTGCGCAGAGAACGGGGGCGCGGGAAGCGTGGGATCGAGGGTCATCTGCGCGAGCGAGGTCACGTAGAGGACGGGGTCGAGCGGCTCCGCTGCGGAGAACCCCTCGAGCTGCCAGGGGATGTCGCCGGTGCCGGCAGAGAGCTCGGCGCTGATGGGGGAGCCCTCGGGCGTGACGAGACCTGTGTCGAAGCGTGCGGAGGACCCACCCTCAGCCACGACGAGCTTGCCCTCGGCCGTTACGCGCGCGAAGGTCATGACGAGGTAGTCGCTCAGGATACGATGGCCCTCGCCCCACTCCTCCGGGCGGGCCAGGCCGGCAAGGCGCTCGAGCGCCTCGTCGCGCGAGCCGAGAGAGATCGTCTGCGCGAAGGTCCGCTCGGGGTCCGTCTGGGAGTCGCCAGTCTGGAACGCGCTCCAGGAGCCGCGCTGGGCGACGTCGAGCCCCTCGAGACCCACCTCGTCCGTAGCTCCGGCGTCCACCTCGGTGAGCGCCCATCGCTTGCCGGCAACCGCTCGGGCGGACCGCCTGAGCGTGACGCGGACGGGCGTCTTCCCGTCTGACTGGAGGTAGCGGAGCGAGAACGTCACGTTGCTGCGCGTGCCCTCGAGCGCGCCGGACGAGCGGGCAACGCGAAAGTCCTCCTCGAGCGTGGCCATGGGGTCCACGTTCGCCGGAAGCACCTGGTAGAGGGTGCTGAGCTGCTCGCTCGAGCAGCGCACGTCAGCGTGGAAGTCCCGCGGGAGGTCGGACTGGGCGCGGGCGGACACCGCCGCGGTGGGGGCGGCGGGCCCCTCCGGCTCGGGTGCGGCGGGCGTCTCCGTCCCGGCGTCGATGGCCGTGTCCGGCTTGGGCTCCGGCTCCGGTTCGGGATCCGGGACGTACGTGATGGTGAAGGTGATGGGAGGCACGTGCTCGGGCTCCGGCTCGGGCGCGGGCTCCGGCTCGGGCGCGGGCTCGACGGCAGTCTCGGTCTTGGGCTCGTCCGGACAGTTCTGCTCGTCGGAACGTCCGGAATCTCCCAGGACCTCCGCGGCGTCTTCGGTCTTGGGCTCGTCCGGACAGTTCTGCTCGTCGGAACGTCCGGAATCTCCCAGGACCTCCGGCTCCGGCTCGGGCACGGCGGGCTCAGCGACCGGCTCCGGCTCGGGCACGGCCGGCTCGGGCTCGGGGGCGCGCTCGACGTGCCGCGGCCTCACGGGCTTGAGCGCCTTCGCGCCGCGCTTGCGCTTCCAGGGCTTTCCGCTCGCGGCCGCCTTGTCCGCGGCGCCGGCCTCGGAGCGCTCGAGCGCGCGGTCGTACTCCTCGTTGGCGATCACGGTGGCGTACACGTAGCCCTTCTTGAAGACCGTGAGCTTGATGAACTCAGGCAGCTGCTCGCAGAGCGAGCGCATGTCGGCGCAGCCCAGGTCCTCGGGAACGAGGCCGTCTGCCCGCAGCGCCTCCTCGACGCGGGGCAGCAGCGTCTGCTTCCCGACTCCGATTTCTCGGGAGAGCAGCTGATAGACATACAGGCGATTGCCCGGCTTGATGTTCGGCATGGCCCCTCCTTGGGTGAGGCGCGCGTCCGCGCGAGGTTGCGAACACACTACGTTACTACCCAATTGGGCCGCGCGCGCCTTCAGGTTCGCAAACGGTTGCCCGCCGCAGCCTTGAGGGCGCGGTTGCGCAGGTTGGTGACAGTTGCCTGCATGCCGTGCGGCGCGTAGCCAATCCCCTCGAGCACCTCGAGGTCCTGGGGCAGGTAGGCCGCGAGTGAGAGCTCGGCGGTCTGGACGGGGCTCTCTGGAGCGGGCCCGGGAGCGGCTGCCAGCGCAAAGACGCGGGCACCTTGGGCGGCGAGGCGCTCCTCGTACTCGCTCGTGGGCTCCTCAGGGAAGTCTGCGCGGAAGTCGCGGCTCTGCCAGCGGAGCTCGTAGCCCGCCAGCGGAACCTGCGTGAGCATGAAGTCGAAGAGCGGCTGGCTGTCCGTGCGCAGGCACACCTCGCCGTCGTCGGTCAGGACGTCGCGGAAGTCCATGAGGCGCTCCATGCTGGCCATGCGCCGGTGTGCCTCGCGCTTGCGGGGGAACGGCGTGGGGAAGTTGAGGTAGATGCGTGAGAGCTCTTCGGGGGAGAAGAACTCTCGGACGCGCATGCCGTTGCCCGGGACCACCACCGCGTTGGGAACCCCGCTCTCGCAGACGTGCTGCGCGGCGTATGCGACGCAGATGGGCTCGGAGTCCATGGCGACGAAGAGGACGTCCGGCTCGCGTCGCGCCGCCTCGACGGCAAAGGCCCCCTTGCCGCAGCCGAGGTCCAGGCGCACCTCCCGGAAGGCGGGTGCGCCGAGCGGGGCGCAGGCCTCGGCCCAGCGGCCGCGCCAGCGCGCGGGCTCGAGCTCGATGGCGCGGGCATAGCGCTCGAGGCGCTCCTCGAGCACGAAGTTCTTGGGTAGGCGGGCGTGCATTCCGTGCATGGGTCTCTCTTTCGTTGGCAGGTCTGTCGTTTGGGGACGTGTTTTTTCGTGCAGGCCTACAGCAGCTCGTCGAGGGTGGCGCCGAAGGACGGCAGGAACTCGCGCACGAAGTCCGCGACCTCGGGGAGCTCGGCGGCCATCTCGTCCACCGACGCGCGGCAGGTGCGCTCGGCGCTCGCGAACTCGGTGTTGCCGGCGCGGGACTCGTCCACGCACTTGATGAGCGCGGAGATCTTGTCCGCCGCCTTCACCAGACGCCGCAGGTAGCGCTCGTCCTCGCTCGCGTCCGCGGCGGGCCAGAGCACGTCCTCGAAGGCGGGGCGCAGATCGTCCGGGAGCGCGGCGAGCAGGCGCTCCTCCGCGTTCTTCTCGACCGCCCGATAGGCGTCGCGAATGGTGCCGTCATGGTACTTCACCGGCGTCGGCATGTCGCCGGTGATGATCTCCGACGCATCGTGGTAGATGGCCACCAGGGCGGCGCGCTCGGCGTCGAGCGAGCGGCCAAACCGCGCGTTGCCGATGACGCACAGCATGTGCGCTATGGACGCCACCTCAAGGGAGTGCTCCGAGAGGTTCTCCGGCCGGGAGCTCCTCATGAGCGCCCAGCGCTCGATGTACTTCATGCGGGAGAGCAGCGCGAGAAAGTGCGACTCCTGTGATCCGGCCATGACCGCTCCTTGCTTCGGCTGGTTGACGCAGCACATGATATACCGCCCGCCGGACAACAATCCGACGGGCGGCGCTCCACACGCATTCTGCTCGAGGTTCTACTCGCCGGCGCGGGCCTAGTCCTGGTCCTCCTGGATGCTCTGCAGCGTTGCCATCAGCGCGGGGATGACCTGCTTCTTGCGGCTCACGACGCCCGGGAGCCGGGCGATGCCGTCGTGCGGCTCGGTGTCGAAGGCGCGCGCGATGATGTCCTCGGCGCCCTCGCCGTACCAGAGCATCTCGCTCGAGGAGCTCTTGACGTCCGTGAAGAGGTAGAACACCAGGGGCAGCTCCTCCTGCATGGCGGCCTCGCCCAGGTAGGGCCCCACGAGCTCCTCGGCGGCCCTGCGGCTCTTCTCGGTCATGTAGCTGCCCTGGCCCACGCCAAACTTCACGTTGCCGCGGCTGAAGATCTTAAAGTCCGCACCAAAGACCTCCTCGGCTGTGCGTCCCGTGAGGTCCGCGCCCGCCTCGAACATCTCGTCCGCGTAGGCGTCGATGTCCACGCCCGCGATCTTGGCGAGCGCGGCGGCGGCGTCGCGGTCGAACTGCGTGCAGGTGGGGGAGCGGAACGCCAGCGTGTCCGAGAGGATGGCCGAGAGCATGAGCCCGGCGACGTCCTTGGGGATCTCCACGCCGTTCTCGCGGTACATCATGTGGACGATGGTGCAGGTGCAGCCCACCGGCATGTTGCGGAAGTACGCGGGGCCCTCGGTCTCGATGGAGCCGATGCGGTGGTGGTCGATGATCTCCATGATCTCCGCCTGCTCGAGGCCCTCGACGGACTGCGAGCGCTCGTTGTGGTCAACGAGGATGACGTGCTTCTTCTTGGCGGCGAGCAGGTTGGGCGAGCTCACGAGGCCCACGTAGTGGCTCTGCTCGTCGATGACGGGGAAGAAGCGGTGGCGTGAGTGGGCCATCATCTTGCGCGCGTCGTCCACGGCGGTGTTGACGCTCACCTTGAGGATGCCCTCGGAGAGCATCTTGGCGCGCACGGGGATGGCCATGGAGATGATGCGCGCGGCGGCGTAGGTGTCGTACGGGGTGGTGATGATGGCGCAGCCGTGGCGCTCCGCCGAGGCGATGACCTTGCTCGAGACGTGCGCGCTGCAGCAGATGACGAGACAGCTCGCCTCGCACTCCACGGCGAACTGCTGGGTCTCGTAGCGGTTGGTCACGAGCACGATGTCGCCGGGATGGACGGAGTCCTCCATCATCTCGGGCGTGGTGCCCACGCAGACGTTGCCGCCCGTGACGCGCGCCGTGGGGTCGCCGAGGAGCATCTCGCCCTTGAGGGTGTCGATGATGTTGGCGTAGCAGGTGCGCGAGCTCCCGATGACGCCGCTGTCGAAGACGTCCATGTTGGCGTTGGCGATGTCCTTGACCGCGATGAGGCCCTCGAGGTTGTTCTCGTCGTCGGTGACGCAGAGCGTGTCCGTCTTGGTCTCGCGCATGAGGTTCCAGGCCGAGAAGAGGCTCATCTCGCCGTCGATGCCGCCCTGGCGCTGGATCTCCGTGTCCTTGATCTGCGGGGTGACGGAGGTGATGAGCTCGGGCTCCGCAAAGCCAAAGTGCTTGAGGACGAAGGCCGTCTCGCGGTTGACGGCGCCGGCGCGCCGCGGCTGGTAGATGTCGGTGTGCTCGACCTCGTTCTTGAGGTGCGCGTACGCGATGGCCGAGCAGACGCTGTCGGTGTCAGGATGCAGGTGCCCTATGACGTTGACCTTGCGAATCCCTTCTGGCATGGTGCCCCTTCCCCCCGGATGTTTCCCTCGTCTGATTGTGCCACGCGGGCGGGGGCAATTCCTAGCGATTGCGTGCAAACGGTAGAAAAACCGACGTGACGCCCGATGACCTCGCATTACGGGGACGGTCCCCAATTGGCGGGGCGTCCGGTAAGATGGGTGGCGAGAAGAACCCCGCGAGAAGGCGAGAAACCCCATGGCAGAGTTCGTGTATCAGCTGATCCGCGCCCGCAAGGCCGTCCACGACAAGGTCATCCTGGACGACGTCACGGTGGGCGTCTTCCCCGGCGCCAAGATCGGCGTGGTGGGACCCAACGGCGCCGGAAAGTCCACGCTGCTCAAGGTCATGGCCGGGCTCGAGGACGTCTCCAACGGCGAGGCCATGCTCAGCCCCGGCTACACCGTGGGCATCCTGCAGCAGGAGCCCCCGCTCGAAGAGGACAAGACCGTCCGCGAGAACATCGAGCTGGCCTTTGGCGACCTGCTCGCCAAGATCGAGCGCTTCAACCAGGTGAGCGCCGAGATGGCCGACCCCGACGCTGACTTCGACGCCCTCATGGCCGAGATGGGCCAGCTCCAGGACGAGATTGACGCCGCCAACGGCTGGGACCTGGACTCTCAGCTCTCGCAGGCGATGGACGCGCTGCAGTGCCCGGACCCGGACGCGCCGGTCTCCATCCTCTCCGGCGGCGAGCGCCGTCGCGTGGCCCTCTGCAAGCTGCTCCTCGAGGCCCCCGACCTGCTGCTCCTTGACGAGCCCACCAACCACCTGGACGCCGAGTCCGTGCTCTGGCTCGAGCAGTTCCTGCACAAGTACCCCGGCGCCGTCATGGCCGTCACGCACGACCGCTACTTCCTCGACGATGTTGCCGAGTGGATCTGCGAGGTCGACCGCGGGCAGCTCTACCCCTACGAGGGCAACTACTCCACCTACCTCGAGAAGAAGGCCGCGCGCCTGGAGTCCCAGAGCCAGCAGGACGCCCGCCGCGCCAAGAAGATGAAGTCCGAGCTCGAGTGGGTGCGCTCCAGCCCCAAGGCGCGTCAGGCCAAGAACCGCGCGCGCCTCGAGCGCTACGAGCAGATGGAGGCCGAGGCCCGCGCCTCCAAGCGCGTGGACTTCACGGACATCCACATCCCCGTGGGCCCGCGCCTGGGCGCCAAGGTGCTCGAGGCCGAGCACCTCTGCAAGAGCTTCGGAGACCGCGTGCTCATCGACGACCTGAGCTTCTCTCTGCCGCGCAACGGCATCGTGGGCGTGATCGGCCCCAACGGCGTGGGCAAGTCCACCCTGTTCAAGATGATCGTGGGCCAGGAGAGCCCGACGTCGGGCGCGCTCACGGTGGGCGAGACCGTCAAGCTCTCCTACGTTGACCAGATGCGCGCGGGCATCGACGCCGAGAAGAGCCTCTGGGAGGTCGTCTCGGACGGCAACGACTACATCCGCGTGGGCGAGACCGAGATCCCGAGCCGCGCCTACGTGGCGGCCTTTGGCTTCAAGGGCTCCGACCAGCAGAAGCGCGCCGGCGTCCTCTCCGGCGGCGAGCGCAACCGCCTGAACCTCGCGCTCACCCTCAAGCAGGGCGGCAACCTGCTGCTGCTGGACGAGCCGACCAACGACCTCGACGTCGAGACCCTGGAGAGCCTAGAGGAGGCGCTCGAGGAGTTCCCCGGCTGCTCCGTGGTGATCTCCCACGACCGCTGGTTCCTCGACCGCGTGGCCACGCACATCCTCGCCTGGGAGGGCGACGACGAGAACCCCGGCCGCTGGCACTGGTTCGAGGGCAACTTCGAGGCGTACCAGGCCGACCGCGAGAGGCGCCTCGGCGCGGAGGCCTCCAAGCCCCACCGCCTGCACCGCAAGCTCACCCGCGACTAGGCTCGCTCTTCTCGGTGAACGGCGTCGATTTCCTGAAACATTATCGACACACAACGTCCACAAGACTGTAGAATTGAGGGGCGCCCCCCAAAGGCGCCCCTTTTTATGAGCCAGACATTCGAGAAGAGCGGCGCACCCGCGTCACGGCGATAGGAGAGCCTCATGAAGTTGGACGGCATCAGGACCCGCAAGGCGGTCATCATCGGCGCGGGGCGCGTGGGCAGCCACGTGGCCCTCTGCCTCATGTTCCAGCACCTCGTGAACGAGATCGTCTTCGTAGACGTCAACGCCGACGCCGCGCGCGCCCAGGCCATCGACCTCGACGACCTGGCCTCCGGCCTCGGTGACTCCTTCACCATCCGCGTGGGCGACTACTCCGACTGCGCCGACGCGCACTTCGTGATCCTCACCGCCGGCCGCAGCCGCCGTCCGGGCGAGACGCGCCTCCAGATGCTCGACGGCACGATCAAGGTGCTCGACGGCATCGTGGGCCCGCTCAAGGAGTCCGGCTTCCACGGCATCCTGATCAGCGTCTCCAACCCGGCCGACATCGTGGTCGAGTACCTCTACCGCAAGCTCGGCCTGCCCCGCAACCAGGTCTTTGGCACGGGCACCTCGCTCGACTCCGCGCGTCTGCGCCGCGTCCTCTCCGAGACCATCGACGTCTCCAGCCGCCAGATCCAGGCCTTCTGCATGGGCGAGCACGGCGA
>CALUJT010000078.1 GCA_944321005.1 uncultured Atopobiaceae bacterium
CCGACATCGAGATGCTCAAGCTGCTGGGCATCCGCATCGTGCTCGTGCACGGAGGGGGCAAGGCGATCAGCGCGCACGTCAAGGCGCTCGACCTGCCCGTGCAGTTCAAGGGCGGCCTGCGCGTGACCGACGAAGCCACGATGGAGGCCGTGCGCGAGGTGCTCGTGGGCAAGGTCAACCAGGACCTGGTCTGGGCCCTCAACGAGTACGGCCACAACGCGGTGGGCATCTCCGGCGCGGACGGCAAGACCCTCAAGGCCGAGCCCATCGACCCCGAGCTCGGTCGCGTGGGCCGCATCCGCGAGGTCGACCCGAGCCTCATCGAGACCATCCTCGAGGACGGCTACATCCCCGTGGTTGCCACGGTGGGCTGCGCGCCGGACGGCTTCTACAACATCAACGCTGACGTGGCCGCCGGCAAGATCGCCGAGGCCATGGGCGCGGACAAGCTCATCTACCTCACGGACGTCGACGGGCTCTACGGCGACGTCCGCGACGAGGACACCCTCATCCAGAGCCTCACGCGCTCGGAGACCCACGAGCTGCTCACGTCCGGCAGGCTGGACGGCGGCATGCTGCCCAAGATTCGCTCCATCTCCGAGGCGCTCGACGCCGGCGTCTCCGAGGTGGTCATCTTGAACGGCACCTTCCCGCACTCCCTGCTTCTGGAGATCTTCACCGACGCAGGCTGCGGTACCATGTTCACACAGGACGAGTCCTAGGAGAGGAAGCCCCATGACTGACGAGAAGAACGACAGCACGTCCGCCTTTTCCACCGTCGAGGACAGGGTCGCCAAGGCCGACTCCGCCTACATCATGCCCACGTACTCCCGCTACCCCGTGGAGTTCGTCTCCGGGCACGACGCCACGCTCGTGGACTCCGCGGGCAGGGAGTACATCGACCTTCTCGGCGGCATCGGCTGCGCGAGCCTGGGCCACTGCAACCCGCGCGTGAAGCAGGCGATCGCCGACCAGCTCGACCGCGTCTGGCAGACCAGCAACTACTTCTACGACGAGAACCGCGTGCACCTGGCGGCCGCCATCTCCACGATGCTCTCCACCACCACCGACGAGGGCGGCCACGTGGTGGGCTCCACGGGAACCCGCTGGAAGACTTTCTTCGCCAACTCCGGCGCCGAGGCCAACGAGGGCGCCTTCAAGATCGCCCGCCGCTGGGGCGAGCGCGAGCTGGGCGGCGCCTACACCATCGTGACCGCGCGCCAGAGCTTCCACGGCCGCACGCTCGCCGGCCTCGCCGCCACCGGCCAGGACAAGTTCCACGAGAGCTTCCGCCCCATGCCCGCCGGCTTTGTCTCCGTGCCGCTCAACGACATCTACGCGCTGCGCGAGGCCGTGGGCCGCTCGGGCAAGGGCGCCCCGTGCGCGGTCATGCTGGAGTGCGTGCAGGGGGAGGGCGGCGTCTGGAACGCCAACTACGACTACATGCGCGACGTCCGCGACCTCTGCACCGAGAAGAACGTCCTGCTGATCATCGACGAGGTGCAGACGGGCTTCTACCGCTGCGGCTCTCCCTTCAGCTACCAGCGCTGCGAGATCGAGCCCGACATCGTGACCATGGCCAAGGGCATCGCCGACGGCTTCCCCATGGGCGCCGTCGCCGCGCGTGCCCGCGTGGCCAACCTCATGGGCCCCGGCGACCACGGCTCCACCTTCGGCGGCAACAACCTCGCGTGCGCCGCGGGGCTTGCCACCGTGGAGGAGCTCGTCGACCGCGAGATGGGCGAGCACGTGCTCTCCGTGGGCCGTCACCTGCGCCACCGCCTCACCGCGATGGAGCACGTCGTGGAGGTGCGCGGCCACGGCCTCATGCGCGGCGCCCAGCTCGACGCTCCGGTGGCCGCCGAGGCCGTGGAGGAGGGCCTGGCCGACGGCCTGGTCATGAACCGCATCGGCAGCTCCATCCTGCGCTTCCTCCCGCCGCTGGTAATCACGTGCGAGGAGGTCGACGAGGCCTGCGACCGCCTCGAGAGGATCCTCGACCGCCTGGCGTAGGCGGGCGCGCCGCCGCCTGGCGAACCACGCGCAGCTCGGGATTATGAGAATCCGGAGTTGCGCGTGATAGAGATTGAGCTATCGAACGCGTAGGTCGGGATTCCCGCTCGTTTGGCGGACAATCCCGACCTACGCGTTCTTCTCGCCATGCGCAACTCGGGAAAACGCGAATCCCGACCTACGCGTCTGCCTCCTGCGTGCGCCATGCCGGTCGGAGCTGAGAGAGCATGACTCGGCGCGCGGCAATGACGCCCGGGTCCTCCAGGTGGTGCTGCATGCGCCTGCGGAAGGCCGGGCACTCGTGAGGCGCCACCTTCTCCACGAGCTGCGCGAGAAACGCCCGTACCGACTCCTCGCTCTTGGCGTCCTTCTTGCTTACGGGCAGGTAGGCGATGTCGCAGAGCTCGTAGTCGCGCGCTCGGTCGCAGTCCTCGGAGAGCGCGGACTCGCTGGCGTGGTCCTTCCCCTGGTGCTCGCAGGCAACGCGGTACTGGCCCCAGAAGAAGTCGGGCCTCATCGTCTTGTGCTTGACAAGGTCTCTGACCTCGGGCGGCCACGCGAGCGGGGCGTTCTGGAGCGGGCGCGCCAAGCGGAGGCCGCCCAGTCGTGGAGGAAGGCAGAAAGCGTGGTACCAGAGCGTCTCCATCGATGACCCCGATCCATCGTTCGCGTACCCGGCTGCGAGCCTCGCGAGTTCGAGCCCGTGAAGGCTGCGTGCCTCTTGCAGGAACTCTCGCACTTCGGCGACCGTGGTGAGCGGAGGGAGGTCATAGAGGACCTCCCCTTCGGATGGGTGGAGGGGATCTCGTGCATAAGATCCGCAGAGCTCCATGAGAAAGCCGCTGAGGCGAACCAGAGCTGCGTTGCGCGTGAGCCTCTCGTGTCGGACGCTCCTCTGGATTTCCCTTGCGGCGCTGATGAGGGTGAGCCCCGCGGATTCTACGAATACGTGCGCCGTCGTGCCCCCGACTTCTGCGAGTGGACTTCCGTCGGTCTTGACGACCTCAAGAAATGCGTTGTCCGACAGGCGCGCGAGGTTGGGGGTCGCCCGAATGATTCCGCATTGGCTGCGGGCGCTGTCACCTAGAAAGCTGAGCGTCACGGGCTTGGTGCGCGTTGGCGAGAAGTACTGCTGGGGCAACGTCTCTGCGAGCGCGGCGGCCGTTATTCCGCCGTGGTCGCGCCGCAGGGTTCCCTCCTCCGTCGGGACCAGCAGGAGCTGCTGGTCACGACGGGCGACGCGCTGCATCCTGAGTGAGTCCATGCCCGCGAGAAAGATGTCCACGCTGCCCCCCTTTCGCCATTTTGAAAGACGCTAGCAGGCGCTGCTTGCACGGGGGTGACGCGGCGCGTACCCGGATGCGCCCGAGAACGAATGGGGCTGCGGGGAACAGAAGCTGGGGACGCGAATTCGTGAGGCGCGCCCTTAGCGGGGCAATCGGCGGAGGCCGACGGGCTTCACGGAAAACGTACGAGTCATCGAGCATGCGTAAGGGCGGATTCCCATAATCCCGGGCTACGCATGCAAGAAATTGAACTATCGAACTCGTAGGTTGGGAAAAGACGCCAAATGACGGCAAATCCCCACTTACGCGTGTCGAGAAGAACGCGCAAGTGGGGATTTGTCACAAGGTACCAAACAAGGCGCCGAGAAGAACGCGGGCGCGCCTCCGCTACGAGCTCGCGCCCGTGCGCTCGGGGACGCGAAGCATCACGAGAAAGCCCACCACAAAGAGCACGGCGATGGAGAGCACGCCGATGCTGGAGTTGCCGGTGAGCGCCGTGAACGTGCCCACGAGGAACGTGCCCAGGATGGCGGCGTACTTGCCGAAGATGTCGAAGAAGCCGAAGTACTCGTTGGCGCGGTCCTTGGGGCAGAGCTTGCCAAACTCGCTGCGGCTGAGCGCCTGGATGCCGCCCTGGAACATGCCCACCAGAATCGCCAGGAACCAGAACTCCACGGCGGAGCGCAGGAAGAACGCCGCAAAGAGCGTGATGCCAAAGTACGCCGCGATGGCGATGAGCAGCATGCGGCGCGTGCCGTAGCGGCTCGAGAGGCGCCCGTAGATGATCGCGGAGGGGAACGCCACGAACTGCGTCACCAAGAGCGCCAGCACGAGCTGCGTGGAGTCGATGCCGAGGTCGGTGCCGTAGCTCGTGGAGAGCTTGATGATGGTGTGCACGCCGTCGATGTAGAAGAAGTAGGCAATCATGTAGTAGCGGATGGCGTGGTTCGCCCAGATCTCGCGCAGGGTGCTCGCAAGGCCGCTCACGGCGCGGCTCACGGCGTGCGGAGCGCGCGGCTTGTAGTGGAGCTGCTGCACGTTCCTGAGCAGGGGCACGGTGAAGACGGCCCACCACGCCGCGGTGATGACAAACGCGATCTGCATGGCGGTCTGCAGGGTGATGCCCAGCGTCTCGTAGCCCAGGACCACGCCCAGGCACGCGATGAAGGGCACGCAGCTGCCGATGTAGCCCCACGCGTAGCCCTGGCTGGAGATCTCGTCCATGCGCTCGTCCGTGGTGGTGTCAACGAGCAGCGCGTCGTAGAAGACCATCGAGGAGTTGAGCGCCACCGAGGAGATCACGTACACCACCAGAAACGCCAGCGCCGCCGTGACGAAGCCCATGGCTATGGTTGCCACCACGCCCGTGCCCACGCAGCCCACGATGAACTTCTTCTTCATGCCCTGCATGTCCGCGATGGAGCCCAGGACGGGCATGAGCAGGGCGATGATCAGCGAGGCCACGGTCTCGGCGTAGCTCCAGGCCACCACCACGCCGCCCTCGGGCGCAAGCGACGAGAAGTAGATGGGGATGACGCTCGTGGCCAAAAGGACGAGCGCGGAGTTGCCCACGTCGTAGACGATCCAGCTCTTCTCGGCCCTTGTCATCTTCTGGTGTGCCATTGGCTTCCTTTCCGCGGTGCCGCAACACGTCTATGGTAGGCGAGCGCGCGGTCGGCGGGCGGTAAGAAGTGGGTAAATCGGCGGGGAGGGGAACGGGCGAGAAGAACGGGCGGCGTGCGTGGCATAATCGGACCCAGGCACACGACGAAAGGGCTGCCATGCCGGCGATTCTCACGCACGACCTCTTTGGCCGCGACGTCATGGACGACGCCTCTGACCTCCTTGGCTTTAGGACGCGGGACGAGAAGGACGCGTTTCTCCTGGGCAACCAGGGACCGGACCCCCTCTTCTATCTCGTAATAGACCCCCTCATGCGCAAGTGGAGCCCGCTGGGCAACGTCATGCACGCCGCGCGCCCGGCAAGGCTGCTCGTTGCCATGCGGGAGGCCGCGGAGCGCCTGGAGGGTCGCGAGCGCAGGCTCGCGCGCGCCTACGTCGCCGGCTTCGCCTGCCACTGGCAGCTCGACTCCACGATCCACCCCTTCGTCTACCACTGGCAGAACGGCATCTGCTCCGCCGGCGTTCCGGGGCTGGACGAGGGTGCGGCCTCGAGGGTCCACGCGGAGATAGAGCGCGACCTCGACGAGATGGTGCTCTTCTCCGTCACGGGGCAGACCGTCGAGCGCTACCGCCCGCATAGCCGCGTGCTCTCCGCCAGCCGCGCCGTCCTGGCGGCCGTGGACAAGGTCTACTTCTACGTGGCGCTCTGGGTCTACGACCGGCCCATCGACCCGCGGACGTTCTCCACGGCTGTCCACGAGTTCCGCCTGGTCCAGACCGTCTTTGACTCTCCCTCGGGGCGCAAGCGCGCCGTGCTGGGCGGTCTGGAGCGCCTGCTCACCCGCGAGCGCTTCTCGCTCGTGCGCTCCATGTCGCACCGCTCCCGCGCGGAGCTCACCTCTGACTTCGACAACCGCGGGCACGAGCCCTGGACAAACCCGTTCACGCACGAGGTCTCCCGGGCGAGCTTCTGGGACCTCTGGCACGAGGCCCGCACCGCCGCGCCCCGCACGCTCGCCGGGCTCTTCTCGGCCGAGCTCGACCTCGACGCGGCGCGCGCCCTCACCGCGGACGTGAACTTCGAGGGGGCGACCTCCGCTCCGGACGCCCCGTATACGTGGTAGCCCGCTCCGGCGTGCCCGCGGCCTCCTCGGAGGCCACGCGCCACGTGATGCAGGCCAACCGCAGCAAGAACACGGGCCCCGAGCTCAAGGTCCGCGCGGCGCTGCGCGCGGCGGGGCTCACGGGCTACCGCCTCCACTGGAAGAAGGCCCCCGGCCACCCGGACATCTGCTTTCCCGGACGGCGCGTGGCCATATTCGTGCACGGCTGCTTCTGGCACCGCTGCCCCCACTGCGGCCCCTCGCGCCCCAAGACCCACCCGGAGTTCTGGGAGGCCAAGTTCGTGCGCAACCGCGCCCGCGACGCCCGGGACTGCGCGCTTCTGGTCTCCGCCGGCTGGACCGTCATCGTGGTGTGGGAGTGCCGGCTCAAGCGGGGGCGCCTCGAGTCCACGATGGAGGAGGTCGTGGCCTGCGTGCGGAGCGCGGGGGAGGGGCGCCTCCCCGCCCGCGTGGTGGAGGCGGGCTCCCCGCCGGCGTGGGTGCTTCGCGAGCGGCGCGGGCGGTTCCGCCGCCGGCGCTCCTAGCGTCCCCAGCGGCCCGGATGGCCTGCGGAACATCCCAGCTGAGCGCGTGAGCTGCAGGAATGGTAGGCTAAACCAGAGCAAGTCCGGCGCCCGCCCGCCGTCGGGACCCAACGAGAGGGGGATTTCCCCATGTCAACCTACGTGTTCTCGGACGTGCACGGCCACCGTGCCCCGCTCGAGCGCGTGCTCGATCGGATCTCTCCCTCCGAGGCCGACCTCTTCTTCTGCCTCGGGGACATGATCGATCGCGGTCCCGACCCCGTGGGCGTCCTGCGCACGGTGCGCTCCCTTCCCAACGTGCGCGTCCTCATGGGCAACCACGAGGACCTCATGATCTCCTGCCTGGAGAACCCGGGCGACGGCCTGGCCGCCGTGAACTGGGGCCTCAACGGCGGCGCCGCCACCTCCACGGGGCTCGCGGAGCTCTCCGGGGGCGAGGCCGCCGAGCTGGAGGGCTGGGTCCGCGGGCTGCCGCGCTGGGCGCACGTGCGCGTGGGGGAGCGGCTCTACCTGCTCGTTCACGCAGGGGTGCGCCTCACCACCCCGGTTCCCGCGACCTGGGACGACGCGGGCGTCGCCGCGTTCTTCTCGATGCAGGACCCCGAGGACCTGGCCTGGATTCGCGAGGACTTCTGGGGCGCCCCGCGCGGACTTTCCGGCGAGGACGGGAGCGGGCCCGTGGTGATTGCCGGGCACACGCCCACGCCCTATCTGAGCGGCATGGCCTTCGAGATGGACCGCGACCCGGTGGGGGAGGACGGGCGCGCCCGCATGGTGCGCGTGGGCCCGGACCGCTGGGACATAGACGCGTGCGCCGCCGCCGGTGCGGGCCTGGGACAGGTCCTCGTCCTGCGCCTCGAGGACGAGCGGGAGTTCTACGAGCCCATCGAGGAGGGGGAGTAGCTCCCCGACGTGCCGCCTCCGAGGGGCGTGGCGCTCGTCCGCGGACGTGCCGTCAACCCGTCCGCGCGCCGCCTCGCCGGCGTGCGCGCGCCCATGTACAATGTGTCACGCAACAGCGACCTTAACCCGCAAGAGGAACTCCATGGGTCTTGACATATGCGTGCGCGCGGCAGAGCTCCTGCACGGCGCCCTTGACACCTCACCCCAGCCGGGCGGCTGGGTCCGTCCCGTCCGCTTCGCCCCCGAGCAGCTGCGCGCCCTGGGGAGCGTGCGCGCGTGGCACCCGGGGGTCTTTCGGCAGATGGCCGCCTGCACGGCCGGCGTCTCCCTCGAGTTCGAGACGGACGCCACCTGTGCGGAGCTGGACCTGCGCATGGACGAGCCGCCCAGGAGCTCGCTCGCCGTCATCGCGGACGTGGAGCGCCACGAGGGCGGGCCGCGTCCCCCGTACGACGGCGTGGGCATAGAGATCGACGACCGGCGCCTGCCGCTTGCCCTCCCGGACGAGAAGAACGTCCTCACGTGGCTCCTCGACGACCCGGCGGCGGCGCCCGAGCCGGGGCTCCAGCGCCTGCCGGGCATGGGCGTGCCCCATCGCGTGCGCGTGTGGCTGCCCTGCCTCACGTCCTGCTCCGTGCGGGAGGTCCGCTCGGACGGCACCTACCTCGTGCCCGTGGCGGAGCGCGAGCAGCTCCTCGTTCTGGGAGACTCCATCGCCCAGGGCTTCGTGGGCGGCGACCCGGGGCTCTCCTGGCCCGCGCGCCTGGCGGACCACCTGGGACTCGACCTCGTGAACCAGGGGCTGGGCGCCCAGGTCTTCCAGGTGGGCTCTCTGGCCGGACTGGCGGGGAGGGTGAGCCCCGCCGCGGTGGTGGTGGAGTTTGGCGCGAACTACCGCTTTGAGCCGTGCCAGGCCTCGCGGGTGTGGCCCGAGGTCCGCACCTACCTCTACGAGGTGGCGGAGGCCTTCCCGGACGTGCCCGTGTGGGTGCTCACGCGCCTGCCGCACGCCGAGGGCCTCTACGAGACCCACCCCCGCAGCTGCGCGGAGCAGATTGACGACCTCATCCGCCGCGCCGCGGCGCCCCACCCCAACATGCGGGTGGTGGACGGCTCCGCTCTGCTGGACGCGGGCGCGCTCGACGAGCTCCTGGCGGACGGCTCGGACCACCCCGGCCCCGAGGGCCAGCGCATGCTGGCCGAGCGCCTGTCCTTCGTCGTCGACGCCACCGCCGCCTCCCTGGAGTCCCGCCGCGCGCTTGCGCTGGGGCTCGCCAGGAAGGCCGGCGAGCTCGCGTTTCCGCTGACGGAGTGCCTTCGCCGCGGCCTGGGCACCGTGCT
>CALUJT010000079.1 GCA_944321005.1 uncultured Atopobiaceae bacterium
GCGGTCTTCTCCGAGCTCGGCTTCTGCGCCGTCTCCGGCTGGGGGGACGACCGCGTGGTGAGGATGGCCCCGACCCCCGCCCGCATGGAGCTCGCGCGCTCGGTCTGCTACGCGGAGGGCCTGCGTGCGCGCGCCGCCTTCGAGGAGTTCAGCGCCTGGGCCCTAGGTTCGGCCGCCGAGGCGCTTCTCGCCCGCGTCAACCGTCCCATCACCCCTGACTTCGGTATTATTTTCAGGGAAGGGAAGGAGAGTCCCCATGCCCAGCAACGATAGGCCGCCTGCCGCGCCGCCCGTCCCGGCGAGCTCCGCTCCGGCAGCCCCCGTCCCGCCTGCCGCCAAGCCGCAGCCCAAGCCGGTCCCCGGGGCCGCCAACTATCGCCTCCTCCAGTCCGCGTGCGAGGCCTACCTCGACACCGAGGGCTGCGAGAAGGTCGAGCGCGCGTACCGCTTTGCCGCGGACTACCACCGCGACCAGCGCCGGCGTTCGGGCGAGCCCTACATCAACCACCCCGTGGAGGTGGCGCTCATCCTCGCGCACGACCTGCGCATGGACGAGGACACCATCTGCGCGGCGCTGCTGCACGACACGGTTGAGGACACCCCCGCCACGCTCGACGAGCTCAAGGACCTCTTCGGCGAGACGGTGACCGACCTCGTCGACGGCGTGACCAAGCTCACCTCCATCCAGGTCTCCTCCATGGACGCCAAGCAGGCGTGGAACCTGCGCAAGATGTTCCTCGCCATGAGCCGCGACATCCGCGTGGTCATCATCAAGCTCGCGGACCGCCTGCACAACATGCGCACGCTGGCCGCCCTCCCGCCCGACCGTCGCCAGTTCAAGGCGCGCGAGACCATGGACGTCTACGCGCCGCTCGCCGACCGCCTGGGCATCTCCTCGGTCAAGTGGGAGCTCGAGGACCTCGCCTTCTTCTGGCTCGAGCCGGACGAGTACCAGCGCGTCGCGCGCATGGTCCAGGACTCCCGCGCCCAGCGCGAGGACGACACCGAGGCCGCCATCAAGACGCTCGACGACGAGCTCAAGGCCGCCGGTCTCAAGAACTACCAGATAACGGGGCGCCCCAAGCACCTCTGGAGCATCTACCAGAAGATGACGCGCAAGGGCCGCGAGTTCTCTGACATCTACGACCTCATCGCCCTGCGCGTGATCACGCAGACGGTGGGGGACTGCTACTCGGCCCTGGGCGCGGTGCACTCGCTGTGGAACCCGATGCCCGGCCGCTTCAAGGACTACATCGCCACGCCCAAGGCGAACCTCTACCAGAGCCTGCACACCACCGTCGTGGGTCCGGACGGAAAGCCCATAGAGATCCAGATCCGCACCGCGGAGATGCACGAGGCCTCCGAGTACGGCATCGCCGCCCACTGGCTCTACAAGAAGGAGGGCAACTCCCGCGGCCGCATGAGCGCCGAGGACCGCGCGATAGACTCCACCATCAACTGGATCCGCAAGACCCTCGACTGGGCCACCGAGGACGACATCGACGACCCGCACGAGTTCCTCGACAACCTGCGCGTGGACCTCTTCGAGCACGAGATCTTCGTCTTCACGCCCAAGGGCGAGGTCATGAGCCTGCGCCGCGACGCCACGCCGCTCGACTTCGCCTACGCCGTCCACACCGAGGTGGGCAACCACTGCGTGGGCGCCAAGGTCAACGGCTCGGTGGTGCCGCTCTCCTACAAGCTCAGCATGGGCGACCGCGTGGAGATCCTCACCAACAAGAACGCCAAGCCGTCGCGCGACTGGATGAGCATCGTGGTGATGCCGTCCACGCGCGCCAAGATCCGCAAGTTCTTCTCGACCCAGAACAGGAACGACGACGCCGAGGCCGGGCGCACCGAGCTTGCCCACGAGCTGCGCAAGCGCGGCTACGGCATCTCCACCAAGCGCACGGTCAAGGCCATCGCGCGCGTGTGCGAGCACTTCGAGCTGCGCTCCCCGGACGACCTCTTCGCCTGCATCCACACCGGCAAGGTCTCCGTCAAGCAGGCCGCCAACCGCATCGAGGAGATCCTCGAGGAGGGTTCGCCCGAGCAGATCGCCGCGGCGGCGGCCGAGGCCGAGAGGCGCGCCGAGCACGAGCGCGCCATGGCCACCGGCACGCCGGTCATGAAGTCCTACGCGCTCACGCAGGCCGCGCGCGGCAAGCGCAAGCGCAGCAACTGCGGCGTCGTCGTGAAGGGAGACCCCGACCTCCTGGTCCACCTTGCCCACTGCTGCAACCCGGTGGCGGGAGACGAGATCGTGGGCTTCATCACGCGCGGGCGCGGGGTCTCCGTGCACCGCGCCAACTGCCCCAACGTGACGGACCTCATGAGGAACCCCGACCGCATGATCGAGGTGGCCTGGGACACCTCGGGCGCAACCGAGTTCCGCGTGGAGATCGTCGTGGAGGCGACGGACCGCATGGGCCTTCTCAAGGACATCACCGTCGCCATCGGCGACGCGGGGGCCAACATCCTCTCCGCCGCAACCCAGACGAGCGCCCAGGGCGTCGCGCGCCTGCGCTTCCTCGTGGCCATCTCCGACGCGAGCCTGCTCGACGTGCTGCTCTCCGCCGTGAGCCGCGTGCCCTCGGTCTACGACGCGCGCCGCATCATGCCCGGCGAGGGCGCCAACCAGATGAAGCAGCGCGTGCGGTAGCGGCGGGCGAGGGAGCCCGCCGCCGCGCCGCTGCCCGCATAACGTCACAGGTAGTGGTTACTACCACGTCTTGTGCGTGAATCCTGTCATCTATAGGACTGTTTTATTTTTTTGAGTCACACTACCTGTGACGTTACCGGACTCCAAGAGGAACGAGGAGCGCATGACCGAGAAGGACCGAGACGAGATGCGGCAGTTCGTGGTGACGCCGCTCCAGACCAACTGCTACGCGTACGTGAGCGCGGGGGAGTGCCTCGTGGTGGACCCCGGCGGCTCCGGGGAGGCGGTGGCCGAGCACCTCTCCGACGTGCGCGTGGCCTGCGTCGCGGCCACGCACGGCCACGGCGACCACGTCGGCGGCGTCGCGGCCCTCTGTCGCGCCACGGGCGCGCCCTTCGCGATCCACGCCGCCGACGCCGAGCTCGCGCGCCGCGCGGGCGAGATGAGCGAGGTGGGCCGCAGCTACGACGAGAATGCTCCCTCCGCTGACCGCATGCTCGCCGAGGGCGACGTCGTCTCCGTCGGCACGGCCACCTCCACCGTGATGGAGACCCCCGGTCACACGCCTGGCGGAATCGTGCTTCTGGGCGGCGGCACCGCCGAGGGCGTGGCCTTCGTCGGCGACACCCTCTTTCCGGGAAGCCACGGCCGCACGGACCTCACGGGTGGCGACGAGCGGCAGATCCTGGCGTCGCTCAGGCGCATGGCGGCGGAGATACCGCCCGAGACCATGCTGCTGTGCGGTCACGGGCCGGCGACGTCCATGGCGGTCGAGCTGGCGAGAAACCCGTTCTTGCGCTAGCTGCGCCCTGCTGGGGTAAGCTCTGGGGGGAGAGATGGTGCCCGAGGCGGGGCTCGAACCCGCACGAGTTTCCCCAACGGTTTTTGAGACCGTCGCGTCTGCCAATTCCGCCACTCGGGCAAGGGGCGCGTTTGCCTGTGCGAGAAGAACTATAGCAGACGCCGCGTTTTTCTCGCCAGCGGGGTATATAGTTAGCGTGTTCGAACTGCAGCCGATCGAAAAAGGGAGAAACACCATGGCACTCTCGAGCGAGGTCACCGCCGTCCTCAACGACCAGATCAACAAGGAGATGTACTCCGCGTACCTCTACCTCACCTTCGCGGACTACTATGACGACCGCGGCCTCAAGGGCTTCGCCAACTGGTACGAGATCCAGGCGAAGGAGGAGATGGACCACGCGCTGGCCATCCGCCGCTATCTGCTCGACAACGACTTCCGTCCCACGATGGAGGCCATCGCCAAGCCGGACAAGACCTTCGACACCGATCTCGCGCCGCTCGAGGCCGGCCTCGAGCACGAGGAGTACGTCACGAGCCTCATCCACCACTGCTACGAGGTCGCGCACGAGGCTCACGACGTCCGCACGATGAAGTTCCTCGACTGGTTCGTGGAGGAGCAGGGCGAGGAGGAGACCAACGCCCGCGACATGATCACCAACATGAAGCTCTTTGGCTGCGACCCCAAGGGCCTCTACGACCTCGACCGCGAGTATCAGGCGCGCGCGTACGTGCAGTCCGCCTCCCTCAAGCTCTAGCTGTCAAAAGGGGACGTGTTTTTTCGTGCAGACGCTCTGGGACAGGTTTCCCCGAGCCGGGGAAACCTGTCCCAGAGCGTCTGCACGAAAAAACACGTCCCCAACGTGCAGGTTGTGGAGAAACGCTGGCGAGAAAAACTCGTTGCCCGGGCGCGTCCCGCGTGCTATTCTCTCCTAGTGTGCTTTTTGCGAAGTGGGATCGAACTTGGGTCCCCACCTACACGGCGCCTCAGGGCAGCTGTCTGGTCAGACAACGTAGCAGTTCTTCTCGCCCCAGGCGAGCGATGTCTCCCGGATGCTGTCTGCCGGGAGCTTTTTTATGCGGCGAGAGCCGCGCGGAGAGGAAGGTGTGAACGATAGCCAGGAACGACGGTCCTCGCATTAACGAGGAGATCACTTCTCGCACGTGCCGCCTGATTGGTATCGACGGCTCGCAGATGGGTCTGTTTGGCGTGCGCGACGCCCTTCGCATCGCTCGCGACCAGGGTCTCGACCTTGTCGAGATCGCTCCCAACGCGGAGCCTCCCGTCTGCAAGATGCTCGACTACCGCAAGTTCAAGTACGAGCAGGACCGCAAGGCCAAGGCCGCGCGCAAGAACCAGGCCAGGGTCGAGGTCAAGGAGATGAAGTTCCGCCCCAAGATCGACGTGGGTGACTACGAGACCAAGAAGGGTCACGTCATGCGCTTCCTCAAGAAGGGCGCCCGCGTCAAGATCACGATCATGTTCCGCGGCCGCGAGATGGCCCACCCGGAGCAGGGGCGCATGGTGCTCGATCGCCTTGCCGAGGACCTCAAGCCCTTCGCCACGGTCGAGCAGCAGCCTCTCATGGAGGGCCGCAACATGCACATGACCATCGTCCCGATCAAGGGCGCCTTCGACGAGAAGCCCAAGGACGCGGACGAGAACGTCACTACGGAGAAGGAGAACTAGACATGCCCAAGATGAAGACGCACAAGGGTACGGCAAAGCGCTTCCGCCGCACCGGCACCGGCAAGATCATGCGTGCCAAGGCGTTCAAGAGCCACATCCTCACCAAGAAGTCGCCCAAGCGCATCCGTGGCTTCCGTCAGGAGACCGTCCTCTCCGACGCCGACGTAAAGACCGTCTCCCAGCGCATGGGTTCCAAGTAGGCGCTCCGCGCTTCCCGTTTGAAGTTTCCAACAAGGAGTTGATCAGATATGGCACGAGTCAAGCGCGCCGTCGCCGGCCGTAAGAAGCGTCAGACGCTCGTCGAGCGCACCAAGGGTTACTACGGAGTCCGCTCCCGCACCTTCCGCGGCATGAAGGAGCAGGCTCAGCACTCCGGCCAGTACGCCTACCGCGATCGTCGCAACAAGAAGCGCGACTTCCGCGCCCTGTGGATCCAGCGCATCAACGCCGCCGCCCGCATGAACGGCCTGTCCTACAGCCAGTTCATGCACGGCCTCAAGCTCGCCGGCGTCGAGCTCGACCGCAAGGTCCTCGCCGAGATCGCCTACAGCGACGAGCAGACCTTCGCCGAGATCGCCGAGGTCGCCAAGAAGGCCCTCTCCGAGTAAGGTTGACAAGGGGACAGTCCCTTTGTCATGTTATGCGCCCCGGGTTACGACCCGGGGCGCTTTTTGCCTGTCGCGACGTTTGCATATTGCCCGCAACATGACATGAGCTGCGGCGATGCGTACGCTGTCTACAGTGACGGGACGTCGAAAGGGGCGGTCATGGAGAAGGATGTCGTGACCCGATGGGTTCTGAGGGTTCTGTGGGCGGGCGCATGGGCAGCATGTGGGGCCGCGCTGCTGCTCGTTCCGGCCCTGGGCGAGGTTGCCCTGAACGCTTCCCTTCGGTTGGCTGACGTGTCTCTTGCGCCTTCGGTAACGTTCTACCTCTGGACCAATGCGCTGCCGCTCGGGCTCGTGGTGGCAGCGCTCGCACATGCCTTCTCCGGGCGGCTGATGGCGCATCGCCGTCGCGTGCTCATCGCCGCGTCCGTCGTCCTTCTCGCTTATTTTGGCGTCTGTGCCGTCTGGTTCGCGGGCGATTTCGACCTTGTGGCGAGGGTGCGCTGGGCCAAGGCCCCGCTGCGCTATGCAGCCTGGTGCCTCTGGGGCGCGCTGCTGCCCCTGTGGGTGCTGGCGGCGCCTGAGAATCGCCGAGATGCCGCTTCGTCGCCCCTTGACGACCTGTCCGGCGTCGAGCGTCTCACGGAGCGCGAGCGTGAGATCGTGGAGCTTCTCCTGACGGGGTGCACGGCCGCGCAGGCGGGGGAGGCGCTTGGGATAAGCGCCTCGAGCGTGGGGACCTATCGTGCCCGCGCGTGCGAGAAGCTTGGCCTCGCGTCGATCGATGAGCTCCTTCCGCCCGAGCCCGGGTCTGCAGCGCCCTCTCGCTCCTTTGACGTGACGTCGCTCGCCGCCTGGCCGCTTGCGGTGATGGCCCTCTGCGTGGGCCTCATCCTGGCGTGCCTGTCCCGCGTCTCGTCTCTGAGCAGCCCGAGCGGCTCGCTCGGCGTCGTAGTGGTCTTTGGGACGCTGGTGGCTCCCTGGGTCGTGCTCGTGGCAGGAGCTCGTTTCCAGGACCTGCGCGTTCGGGCGAGGCTCGTGACGGGCAGGCTTGGGCTCGTCCTTCTCTCCCTCGTTCTCCTTGGCCTTCTCGTGGACGCGCGAGACGCCCAGTTGGAGCTAAACGGACATCTGATGGTGAGCGCGAACCTCGTTGCCATGCCCGTCTACGTTGCCTGCGTGGCGTGGCTCGCCCCCTACCTGCTGTGGCCCTGCGCGCGCGAGGCGTGCGAGCTCGACGTGGAGCGCTGCGTGCTCTATCTGCGCGGGCGCGGCGCGGGGGAGCTCCAGGCGCGCGTGCTCACCGAGATCGCGCTCGGGCGCAGCGCGCCGGAGATCTGCGAGGCGCTGCACGTTGCCCGTGGCACCGTCAACGCCTATCGCGCGCAGGGCTACGAGCTTCTGGGGGTTCACTCGAGCAAGGAGCTCGAGGGCCTTCTCGCCCGTGACGTGGGGCGGGTGCCGTCTGCCGGTAAAAAAGCGCCGCCTGCGGAAGACTCTGCGACGAGTGAGTAAACACTGGTTGCGCGGGAACATAGAAAGTAACGTTGTCAATCGTCGCTACCCACAAAGCGACCGGCAGAGGAGGCGAGTCCAATGAACAGTGATCTGGTGGCAGGGTTTGGACCCGCCTTCCGCGCGACCGAGACCCTGTAGCTTCGGGCGAGCGCACTCGCCAACGTCTCCGATTCGTTTATCGGTTTGGGTCGTTGATAGAAGCTGCGGAGCGGGTCCAAACGTCGAATCGCTGGCTGTCCGACATACAACGCAGAGACACGGGTGATTCCAAAGTACAGACGAGGCGGGGCGGCGCAATGGGGCGCCGCCCCTGTTTCGTGGGCTCGATTGCTGGCGCTCTCTGGCGCCCCTGAAGGGTATGTACCGTGCGCATACCCGGTATGTACACCTCGCTTCGAGGTCCTTCTCCCAAAACCGCAGGTAAAAGCCCTGGCCGAGAAGAACGGGCGAGTCGGAAAGTGCGCATACCCTAGAGGGTGGGTGCGCATACCCTCCCTCAGGATCGAAGGTGCCTCAGCGTGAGAAGAGCCTGCCACAAGAAGGCCCGGCACCGCAGGAAACGGCGCCGGGCCAACATCAATCATTTGTGTTGATTGGGGACTGTCTCTATCATTCAGGCAAAACAGTCTAGAACGCAATACCACGAAACGCCAGCTCAGGACGCCTTTCCTTCAACACTTCGAAACACTGGAAAGCGCTCCAATCGGGATTTCACTTGACCGTTTTCTTGACCGCCAGAAGCGGGTAAGAGAGCCACGAGGAGCGGAGAAAGAGGGAGGGAAAGATGTTATCTGACGCCGAGTGGGGAGCCCTGGAGGCAGCCGAGGACCACGCCTACTTCATGGGCGAGCTCATTGAGATCTCACCCGAGAGCTACACGCTCGAGGAGAAGAGGCAGATCCTCGCGGACATGGTCAGGACGTCCGCGGCCCTCGAAAACGCGATGCGCGACGAGTTCGCGGAGCTCGACGAGGAGAGCCAGACGGTGCTCCTCGATACGATGGCGGCGGTCGGTCCGCACGACCGGGAGTGGTGGTACGAGAGGCTCGTGGACGGCCCGCGCCACCGGGACTTCCCGACGCTCTCCGATGCACCCCAGCCGACGCGCTGACGACTGAGGCCCTCACCCGCAACGGTGAGGGCCTCCTCTTTGTGAACCCCTTTGTGAAGCGCCGCTGACCGAGATTTCGCCCGCTCAGAGGCGAACTCAACCGATAATTGAGGCCACGTAGCGACAAGGGGGCGCGAGATGATCGGTTCGGCAGCTGGCACGTCGGAAGGGGCAAGGGCGCTACGAGCCCTCCTGCTCTCGCTGCTCCTCGCCGTGGCGCTCGTGGCCCTGTCCGCGTGCTCCGACGACGAGGACGTCGATGCCGCACAGCAGGAGGCCATGAGCCAGGAGGCAGAAGCCCCGGAGGAGGAC
>CALUJT010000080.1 GCA_944321005.1 uncultured Atopobiaceae bacterium
GGAGCTGGGGAAGGTCACCTTGGCCGTGGACGCGAACTCGTAGACGAGGTTCTTCTCGCCCCCCTGCTCGGCGAGGGCGTCGAAGATGTTCATGAGGGGGTCGCCCTCGCCGCGGAAGGTGTGAACGGCATAGGCGTTGTCCCAGTAGATGCGGAAGTCGGGGGCAGCCGGCCTGAGGGCCACGAAGGCGCGCACGACGTCGTCGGAGTAGGTCACGCCCGTGGGGTTGGCGTAGCGCGGAACGCACCAGATGCCCTTGACCGCGGCGTCCTTCTCGACGTACTCGCGGACCACGTCCATGTCCGGGCCGTCCTCGCGCATGGGCACGGGCACGTTCTGGATGCCAAAGCTCTCCGTCACGGTGAAGTGGCGGTCGTAGCCGGGCGCGGGGCAGAGGAACTTGACGGTCCCCTGCTGGCACCAGGGCCTCTCCCCGCCGATGCCATGGACGTAGCCGTTCTCCACGCAGTCGTACATGAGGTTGAGGCTGGAGGAGCCCATCACGGAGACGTTGGCCGGGTCCACGCCGAGGAGCTCGGCCGCGAGCGCGCGGGCCGAGGGCAGGCCGTCGGGGGCGCCGTAGTTGTCCGCGTCCGCGCCGTTGTCCGTGAGGTCGCTCTGGGAGGTCAGGAGGTCGAGCATGGGCCTGGAGAGCGCGGTCTGCTCGGGGCTCGGCTTGCCGCGGGCCATGTCGAGCTTGAGGTCGAGGGCGCGCAGCTCGTCCGCCTGGCGCTCGAGGTCTGCGAGGGCGGCGTCGAGCTCGGCGTCGGTCATCTTCTGAAACGCGGAAGTCATGGGTCCTCCTCTGGGTCTCCCACCTCACGGCAGCGTCCTTTGGTCCCGCCTAGTATAGATGCAAACCGCACGGCGACTGCTACCATGTTCCAGACGAAAAGAAGCGCTTACAGGGAGGGACCGTGTTCGAGTTTCGCTCAGATGACTACGGCGAGCTGCAGCGCCTGGTGGACGCCCTCTTTGCGCCGGGGGTCTCGAGCCGCGCCACCGTGAGCAAGATCGACGTCCTCGTGCGCGCCGAGGCGTACGACCTCTGCGACGACCTCGCGGAGGTGGTGGACCTGCTCCCCTCCGGAAGCTTCACGCGCATGCGCCTCTGCGACCAGATCAACTCCATCCTCGTGGGCCACGGTTGGGCCGGGGTCTACGGCACCGTGGAGTAGGGACAGGGCGGTCGGCGACCTTTCGGCCCCTACGACACGGGCGCCCCCGTTCTTCTCGCCCGGCGATTTCTGCGCGCGGCGCAGTGAGCCGGAGAGAAGAACGGGGGCGCCCCTTCAGGTGCGTATGAGACGAGCGCTGCCTACTCCTCGTCGAGAGCGGCCACGATCTCGTCGGTCATGTCCATGGTGTGGTAGACGTTCTGGACGTCCTCCAGCTCGTCGAGGCGGTCGACGAGGCGCTGGACCTTCTTGGCGTCGGCCACGGAGACCTGCGTCGGGGTCGTGGGGACCATGGTGAGCTCGGAGCCCTTGACCTCGATGCCCTGCTCCTCGAGGCCCTTCTGGACCTCCTGCATCTTGTCGTAGGCGGTCCAGACGATCCACTCCTCGCCGGCGTCCTCGTAGTCCTCGCCGCCCGCCTCGGCCACGGCGAGCATGAACTCGTCCTCGTCGACGGCGTTCTCCTTGTCGGCGATCTTCTTGTCCTCGGACTTGATGATCTTCTCGACGGCGATGGATCCCTTGCGCTCGAACTGGAACGCGACGGAGCCGGAGGTGCCGAGCGAGCCGCCGGAGTGGGAGAAGGCGGAGCGCACGTCGGCGGCGGTGCGGTTCTTGTTGTCCGTCAGGCAGTCCACGTAGACGGCCACGCCGGCGGGACCGTAGCCCTCGTAGGTGATCTCGGCGTAGTTGGCGGCGTCGGCGCCGGAGCCGAAGGCCTTGTCGATGGCAGCCTTGATCTTGGCGTTGGGCATGGAGACCATGCGGGCGCGGGCAACGGCAGCCGCGAGGGTGGCGTTGTTGTCCGGGTTGGGGTCGCCGCCGAGCTTGGCCGCAACGGTGATGTTGCGGGAGAGCTTGGAGAAGAGCGACGAGCGCTTGGCGTCGATGGCGGCCTTCTTGTGCTTGGTGGTTGCCCACTTAGAGTGTCCGGACATGTACATCTCCTTCTTGCCCCGCTCGCGGCGCTCTGCCAGCCGCTCGGGAGCCCTCGACTCACGGCATGAAACATGCCTACGATAGCCAAGTGCCGTCACGTTGTAAAGGGCCGCCTCCGATTCCGGCAGTCGAGGCCCCAGGACGCCTCCGAGGACGAGTCATACTTGCGAGGTTTGGCCGCTCGTGCGATGCCGGCGCGGGCCGTCGCGGGGTTTCGCGCTTCGTGCGATGCGAGAATCGGGCGAGACGGGCCGTCACGCCACGGTCTTGCGGCGTTTTCCAAGATATCGATATCAAGTATCAAACCAAAATTCGTCGGAGGCCGAAAAACGCATCGCACGAAGCGCGAAACCCCGCGACGGCCCGCGCCGGCATCGCACGAGCGGCCAAACCTCGCACCCAGCACCTCGTCAGCCGCGACGCTCACAGGTCGTACTTGGCCACCACGCGCCGGACGGCCCTCCCCCACGGCAGCCAGATCGCAGCCAGGAACGCGACCGTCGCCACGCCGTGCGTCACGTCGAGCGGCAGGCTCGCCGCACAGGCTGCGAGCGCCGCCGGCCAGGTGAGGGGCTGCACGTAGCCGAGCACGTGATAGCCGTTGAGAATAAGCCCGTAGACGATGCCGGAGAGAAAGCCCCAGCCGTAGAGAGCGGGAGCGTGATTCAGCAGGCCCTTCTCACCAAGCACGCCGCCGACGTAGCCGACGAGCCCCCAGGCATACATCTGCCAGGGCGTCCAGGGGCCCTGCCCGAAGAAGACATTAGAGAGGAGCGCCGCGAGCGCGCCCACCACGAAGCCGCTCCTGCGCCCGAGCGCCGCGCCCGCCACGATGGCAATGGCAGACACCGGCTTGACGTCGGGCAGCGGCGCAAAGAGCACGCGGCCGGCAGCCGCCAGGGCGGCGAGGACGGCGGTGGGCATGAGCTGGCGCAGCGCCGGCCGCGAGGCCTCGAACCCCACAAGGAGCAGCGCCACGCAGAGCAGCGCCACCACGAGCGAAACGCCCGCCGTGGCGCGCACCCCCGCCAGCGCGAGGCACGCCATCGCCGCCGGAACCGCCGCGAGCGCAAGCGGCTCGGCGGCCGTCAAAACCCGGGCGAGCGGCCGGCGTGTTTGCTTCTCCCCAATCATGGGTACCAGTTTGCCATACCGCCGGCGATGCGCGAGGAGGACACCATGCTGTACATCGGCAACTTCAGCTACAACGACGACTCGGACAGCAAGGACAACTACTGCCTCATGCCCTGCATCGTCGAGGCGGAGGACGCGGACGAGGCGATGCAGAAGTTCGCCGACCACTTCCAGCAGATTCGCAAGAGCTCCGACCTCCTGGACGGCGCCCACGAGATCTTCCTCGACTCCCTGTGCGAGCTCGAGAGCGTCCCCGAGGAGCCGGTCATCTGCCAGTGGCAGAAGATCGTGCCGGCTATGGACGGACTCTGCAGCATCACGAGCGCGCTTCCCGTCGTGGACGAGGACAGCGACTTCGCCAACGCCTACGCCTGGGGCGACGAGGAGGACGAGCACGACCACGCCGAGGACATCGACTTCGAGGAGCTCGACGACCTCGATGACGACGACCTCGTGTCCCAGGAGCCGTTCCTGCTGTTCTAACGGAGAGCGGTGACCCAAGGGGGGACAGGACCAAATTGGGACACAGTCCGCGTGTCCCAATTTGGTCCTGTCCCCCCTTGGGTCACCAGAGCCACGAGTTGGCGAAGAACTCGTCGGTGGGCTCCGTCACCGTGACGCCGCCGTCGAACATGAGCGAGACGCTGTCAGCCACCGCACGGACGAACCCCGTGTCATGCGTGGCAACAAGGATCGTCGTCCCCTCGTCGCGCGTGGAGATCAGGCGCCGGGCCACCCGCTCGCGCGCCGCACGGTCGAGCCCCTTGGTAGGCTCGTCCAGAAGGAGCAGCCGCGGGCGCACGAGCAGCAGCTTCTCCAGCGCGAGCAGCTGCTGCTGGCCTCCCGAGAGGTCATAGGGGTGACGCTCCGCGGCGCCCGCGAGACCCAGCCGTCCCAGGGCGGCGCCCGCCTCCGCGCGCCCGTAGCCCCCGGCGCGCGACCACTCCATGAGCTCGTCAATTACGGTCTCCCGGGAGAGGAGGGCCTTGGGCGACTGCGGCAGGAGCGCCTGGCTCGCCGCGGCGGCGTTGCGCACGCGACCGCGAGCCGGGCGCAGCATGCCGGCGAGCACGGTGAGCAGCGTGGACTTGCCGCAGCCGTTGGACCCCACGATCGCCCGGACCTCTCCCTCCCCCGCCGCAAGGTCGAGCTCCCGCAGAACCCAGCGGCCGTCCCTGCCATAGCGGTACCAGACGTCATCCGCGGCGATCGCCGCATGAGAGCGTGAGTTTCTGGCACTTTCCGCCCCGAATCGGGGGTCAAAAGTGCCAGAAACGCACGCTATGTCATGAGACCAGGACGCCAGCTCGGCCAGCGGGACCCCGCGCGCCGCACCGCCCTCGAGCGCAAGCGCGCACGTGGCGTAGTCGAGCATGGGGGCGGGCGTGTGCGTGGCCACCACCACGGTGATGCCGAGCTCTCGGTTTGCCCGGAAGAGCAGCGCGAGGAAGTTCTTCTCGGCCAGGGGGTCGAGCATGCTCGTGGGCTCGTCCAGCAGAAGGACGCGCGGACGCATCACGAGCGCGGAGGCGAGCGCCAGCACCTGCCGCTGGCCGCCGGAGAGCTCCGCCGTGCGCATGCGGAACCACGGCTCTATTCCCAGGAAGTTGCAGCACTCCGCCACGCGGCGGCGCATCTCCCGCTCCGGAACGCCGAGGTTCTCGAGCCCAAAGGCCATCTCGTGCCAGACCGTGTCGCAGACCATCTGCGCGTCGGGGTTCTGGAAGACGTAGCCCACGGCGCGCGCGGAGGCGAGCGGGTCGAGCGTGCGGACGGACTCCCCAAGGGCGCGGACGTCGCCGACGAGATCGCCGACGGGGGATATCTCGGGCTTTGCCAGGCGCAGGAGCGTGGACTTGCCCGACCCCGTGGCACCCACGAGCAGGGCGAAGGCTCCCTCGGGGACCTCGAGGGACGCGCCGAGAAGGACGGGCGAGGACGCGCCGGCATACGTGAAGGACACGCGGTCGAACTCGAGCGCGCTCATGGCCGCCCCCCGTTCCGTTGACAGTCTGCCCGCGGTTGACAGATTCCCCGGGTCAAACTGTCAACCCCAACAGGTTGACAGTTTGACCCGGGGAATCTGTCAACCGCGGGGAATCTGTCAACCACCGACGCAAGGCCGGGCAGCGCAACGAGGACGGTCCACGGGAGGTAGGCCCACCAAGGGCCGATGCCGGACATCGTGGGATAGAACCGCCAGCTCGCACAGGTCGTCCATGCGCACGCGGCACAGAGCGCGAGCAGGCCAGCGATCCCCGCCAGTGCCGCCGCGTCCCGACCGCGGAAGCGCTCGAGCCGGTAGCAGGTGCGAGACATGCCGGACTCCCAGCCCCGGGCGCGCATGGCGTCCGCGCGCTCGACGGAGTCCTCGAGGGACCAGGAGAGCAGCATCGTGGAGGTGCGGACGAGCTGGTCGCGCAGCCCCCCGCGCTCCCCCGCCGCCGTGCACGCCCCGAGCGTCGCGCGAACGGTCCGCGCCCGCCCGAGCATCTGCGGCACGAGCTGCGACGCCATGGAAACCACCACAGGGAGCGACCGCGCGCGCCCGGGCGAGAGCGCGAGGAGGCGGTCCTGCGTGAGGACGGTCGCGGCGCCCTCGAACCACAGGACCACGGCCACCATGAGCGCGCCCATCGTCGCGCCGCACGCGAGGCTCTCCGCGTAGACGCTGCGAGGGCCCACCTTGAGAAGCAGCGTGGAGCCAGAGGCCGAGAAGAACGGGTTGGCCAGGCACACGAGCGCGAGCAGCGGAAGTTGCCAGGCAAGCCCGCGCGCCGTCGCGCGCACGCCGCGCACGAGCAGCGAGAACGAGAGCGCGCCCACGAGCGAGAGAACAACGTGGACGGGCTGAACCGCGAGCATCGAGAGCAGGGTCGTCCCCGCGAGGAGCGTCGCGGGGACGACCGCGTGCAAGGAGCCGAAGGGTATGGGACGCCCGGGCGCCACGTTCTTCTCGCCTCCTCCCCGGGCTACTCGGTGAACTCGGTCACGTAGGTCCAGGTGATGGCGTCGCCGTCAGCGACCTCGAGCTGGGAGCAGCCGACCTCGGCCATCTTTCCGTTGACCTCGAACATCCAGCCGCTCATGTCGCCGAAGTCGCCGCCGGCGAGGCCGTTGATGCCCGCCACGTACATGCCGTAGTCGGAGTCGCTCGCGTTGACGTCGGCGCCGGTCGCGACCAGCGCGTCGTAGACCGTGGAGCCCTCCGGGACGTCGACGTCCACGGTGGTGGACTCGCCCTCGCCCGCCGTGGCGTCGATGGTCACGCTCGCGGAGACAGTGGCCTGCTGCTCCTGGCCGGCGTCGGCCGACGCGTCACCGGATCCCGTCGCCGGCGTGCCGCCGCAGGCCGCGACGGTCAGCGCGAGCGCGAAGGCCGCCGCGCCGGCGGCGAGCCTCGTGAGAAGGCTCTTCTCGATAGGGTTGCGCTTGGTCATGTTGCCTCGCTCTCTCCCGGAATCCGGGCGTCGGGAGGGCAAGGCGGGGCGGACGACCACGCGGTCGCCGTCCCAAGACACAGCCGTGTGCTGATCCGGAGTCAAACCGGAGCCGTTTTCAACATGACGTGACAGCTGTTCGAGCCGTGCCCTCTATGCAAATGGAGACCCCAGTGTAGCAGTCTGCAAATTGGGGACTGTCCCCAATTTGCAGAAGCGCGGGACGCATGAGGTCGGCCAGGCGGCGGAAGCCCTCCTCGGTAAGGTGCAGCCCGTCGGCGTAGAGCTCGGCGCGCGTGCGACCGCTCTCGTCGAGAAACGCGTCGAAGACGTCCAGGAAGCTCACGCGGTCGTCGCGAATGAGCTCGCGCTCCTGGGGCAGGATCATGCGCAGAAGGTCATTGCTTCGGGCGCACGGCTTGGCGCGGTATCCGTCGACATCCTCGACGCACGGCAGGGGGCTCCACAGCAGCACGCGCGCCTCCGGCAGGTTGCCCAGGATGAGGTCGACGAGGTCGCACACGTTGCGAGCCACGTCGCGCGGGCTCGCCATGACGGTGTTGCCCAGGTCGTTGGTGCCCACCATGAGCACCGCCAGGCGCGGGCTACGCTTGATGACGGCCTCGTCCGCAAGCCAGAGAAGCTCCTCGGAGACCGCTCCCGCCACGCCGCAGTTCTGGGCGCCCGGCAGCTCCGGGAAGAGGCGCTCCACGGGGAAGAGCTGCGTCAGCGAGTCACCGTAGAAGACCACGCCGCCCGGCTCCGCCGACTCGGTGGCGCGCACGATGTCGAGCATTCGCTCCAGCTGCGGACGGCGCAGCTGGAAGAAGCGCGGGTTATATGCCATGTCCTGACGCACGTTCCTCCCCCTCACGGTGCGGGCGATTCGCGGAGAGTGTAGCACGCACAGGCCCGAGGGGCGCGCCGCTGCGGACGGCGCGCCAACGGGATGTCAGCTAGCATCGAAGCGGGCGACACAGAGGGGACGGAGCCATGGAGATGCGGCAGGTAGCGGACGACGGCGAGAAGAGGCGCATCACACGCCTCGTCCTCGAGGCACTCCCTGAATGGTTTGGCATACCCGAGGAGCGGGAGAGGTACGTCGCGGAATGCGCGGGGCACCCCTTCTTCTGCGCCTGTGACGACGAGCGCCCCATTGGGTTTCTCTGCCTGAGGGAGACGGGTGACGCCACCGTGGAGCTGTACGTGATGGGCGTCCTGAGAGAACATCACCGGCAGGGGGTCGGGCGGGAGCTCTTCCATCGCGCCCGGGAGGCGGCGGCGGGGCTGGGCTACGCCTTCATGCAGGTCAAGACCGTCCAAAGCGGCCATTACGAGCAGTACGACCACACCAACGAGTTCTATCGCTCGCTCGGCTTCCGGGAATTCGAGGTCTTCCCCACGCTCTGGGACGCATGGAACCCCTGCCAGGTGTACGTCATGGCCATCGGGTAGCGGACCCACTTGGGAGAGGGAGTCGCAGGCGCAGGAACGGGGCTCGGGGGACTGCGCCGGGCCCACCTGTCCCAAAACGTCTGAACGAAAAAACACGTCCCCCTTTGCGCGTTCAGCCACCCGACAGCGATGCGCGGTTATCGTGTGCGCCGCATGGAGGGGAGATGTGCGGGTACATCAGTGGCATTTGTCCCCATGTCCCCACGTCACGGAATCGAGGCCCGCATGCGTCGCCAGCCGTCACGCCCGTCCGTCCTTCTCGCCGTCCTTCTTGCCGTGCTGCTCGCCCTCTCCCCGCTCGCGGCGGGCGCGGCGGAGGTCCAGAAGCTCGCGGACCCGGACACCTCGGGCCGCTGGGAGGAGCTCTTTGGGTCGGGCGCGGGCAGCTACTCGACCGCGCAGGCCGGGCGCATCTGGGCGGACAAGTCCGTCTACGCCAGCGCCGACGAGGCGCGCGCAGCCGGGCTCCCCGTGAGGCTCGACGCGCCCGACCACGGCTTTGTCGTGGGGCTCTC
>CALUJT010000081.1 GCA_944321005.1 uncultured Atopobiaceae bacterium
GAGAGGGGGTACGACGAGGGACCGCTTCCTCCAGAGGCGACGGGCCACATACGCTGGGGCATCGCGTTCTCGGGCAAGCGCGTCGCCGCTGCCTGCGAGCGCGTGGGATAGGGCGGTCCCGCCCCTTCTTCTCGCCGTGCGAGCCGTTCCCGCGGCGCCCGCCCGCCGAGGGGCGCGTCCCGTCCGCCGAAGCTCACGCGCCGGAAACGGTGTGGCCCCCTCCACCGGCTAAGGTTGCCTAAAGCATCCTGACGAGATTGGAGGCCCGCCATGCACGCCCTGCGCACGAGCTCCAGGCTCACGTTCTTCTCGGCACTCCTTGCCGCCTTGGCGGCGCTCGCGGTCGTCCTTTCAGCGCCCGCGCCGGCGCTTGCCGCCTACCTTGGGTTCCCCGACGTGGGCGGTCAGGAGTGGTACGCCCAGGACGGCACGCTGCGCTACGCCGTCGAGCACGGCCTCATCACCGGAAACGCCGACGGCTCGTTTGGCGGAAGCGGGACGGTGAGCCGCGCGCAGGCCGTCACCGTGATCTGGCGCGCCGCGGGCAGGCCCTCCGCGTGGTCCGCGAGCTTCCCCGACTGCGACTACTCCGACCAGTCCTTCTATGGCGACGCGGTGCGCTGGGCGCGCGCCGAGGGCGTGGTCTCCGGCTACGAGGACGGCCGCTTTGGCCCCGGCGACCCCGTCACGCGCGAGCAGCTCGCCAAGATGGTGGCGGACTACGCCCGCAGCATCGGCGCCGACGTCTCGGGCTCGGGGTCCCTGCCCTTCGTTGACGCGGCGCAGGTCTCGAGTGGCTTTGAGAGCCAGCTCGCGTGGTGCGTCGAGCGGGGTATCATCAGCGGCGAGCAGCGCGCGGACGGCGCCTACGCCAACCCGCAGGGCCTGGCGGAGCGCTGCCAGCTCGTGAAGATCATGGCCATCGCGCACCGTGACGTCATCGTCCCGCAGCTGGGCTACGAGCCCGAGCCGGTGTACCACACGGACGACCTCGTCATGCTCACGGGCGTGGTGAGAAAGGATTCCTGGCAGCATCCCTCCATGGGAAGCACCCCGTTCTACGTTCTCTACCTTGACCGACCGGCCACCTTTGTCATGGACGAGGGCTCCGGCCAGACGCGCTACACGGGCGTGACCGAGGTGCAGATCTGGGACGGCGACTACTATCCCGTGACCACCGACGTTCCCGTGGTCGTGAGGGCGAGCGTCTTCGTCAATCCGCTCACGCACTGGGCGCGGCGCTCCTGCATCGTCATCGACAGCACCGTGACGCCGCTGTAGCGCGCGGGGCGGCGGTCGTTCTCCTTCCGCCGCCTCTGCCGGCATCGCGTTGCGACGACGAGAGATGGAGGGTCCCATGTTCTGTGGAGAGTGCGGGCACGAGCTACCCGAGGGCGCCAGGTACTGCGGCGAGTGCGGGACGCCCGTCCCGCCGGCGCCTGCGCCCCCGACGCCCGCGTCCGTGCCCGCACACGAGCGCGCCGCGGATGCGGCGGGCGGGACGGCGGCAACTCGTTCTGCGCCCAGGCTCGCCGTGATTGCCGCAGTCGCGGCCGTGGCGATCTGTGCGGCGGGGATCGCCTACGCGCTCATCGTGGCGCCCGCGGGCCCGAGCACCGCCCTCGAGCCCGCGCCCGAGGCGGCGCGGGACGCCTTGGGCGAGGCCGAGGGGGATGAAGAGGTCGAGGACCAGGCCTCCGACGACGAAGGGGAAGACGCTCCCGAGGCGGAGTCCGAGCAGGTCGATGCCGTCGTGCCCGCGGAAGAGCCCGAGCCGGAGCCCCCGGCCGAGTCTCAGGTCGTGCCCGCCCACGACTTCGAGTGCGCGTACTTCTACCTCGACGTCCCGAGCGACTGGGTGTCCTCGGGCGGCGAAAGCCCCGTGCCCGGCGGACCCACACTGTGGTCCGCGGAGGACCGGGGCGGCGGGGAGTACTACTTCGTCCAGTCGACCGCGTTCTCGGTGGGAGGCTACGTCGAGTATGAGACCGGCGCCTGCACCGTCCTCGTGGGCGGCTCCGGCCCCGGCTCTGGTGCCGTGTTCTTTGGCACCACGTCGGGCGGCGAGTCCGTCTACGTGGCCGAGGCCAGCGCCGGCTTCCTCTATCACGGCTACGACTTCCAGGACCCCAGCGAGTGCGCGGTCATGACGCTCACGTAGGCTCCTCGCCGCGCGGGCTTCGGCGGGAGCCGGCTCGTTGCTGCATGGTTTGGCCGTTCGTGCGATGCGCGAGGGGGTTCCGTGCGGGGTTTGCCTCTTCGTGCGATGCGATTTTTCCAAATATTGCCTCGAGTGCGCGGAGCCAGTCGGCGTTTGCCCAGTTGAGCTCAAGCGAGTTGCCGCCGAGGACTGTTTTTTGCATCGCACGAAGCACCAAACTCTGCACGGCACCCCCTCGCGCATCGCACGAAGCGCCAAACCCTGCAGCGGGGGAGCCCTCGCATGCCGAAGGGCAGCCCGCTCTTGGTCCGCGTGCTCGCCCCGAAGCGGCAGTTGGGCTATGGTGTCCCGTAGCATCGCTACGAAAGGGGACGTCCATGCTCAGATGCCTCTCCGCCGGCTCCCGGCCCGACGCCGCACGCGCCGCCGTCAGGCCCCTCGTGCTTGCCGCCGCAACGGCGCTCGCGCTTCTTGCCGCGCCCGTCACCGCCCTGGCCTCATACGACGGTTATCAGGACGTCGGTGACGCGGACTGGTACGTGACGGACGGCTCGCTTGACTACGTGACGGAGCACGACCTCATCGCCGGCTACGACACCGGCCTCTTTGGCCCGGAGGACGCCGTCTCCCGCGCGCAGGCCGTGACCGTCCTCTGGCGCATGGCCGGCGAGCCCGAGCCCGCCGCAGACTCCGAGCCCTACCCGGACTGCGACTACACCGAGGCCTCCTTCTATGGCGACGCCGTCACCTGGGCGCGCGAGGCGGGCGTGGCCACCGGCTACGAGGACGGCCTCTTCGGTCCTGCGGACCCCGTCACCCGCGAGCAGCTGGCTACGATGCTCGCCAACTATGCGCGCTCCGTGGCCGGCCTCGACGTGACGAGTGATGGCGGCGAGCTCGACGAAATGGCGGACGCCTCTGCGGTCACGCTGCGCGACGGGATGGCCTGGGCCGTGGACGAGGGCATCATCTCGGGCGACATGGCAACGGGCGCCCCTCTGGCGCTGCCCCAGGGCACGGCCGAGCGCGCCCAGGCCGCCAAGATGATCGCCGTCTTCCATCGCGACGTGGTGGCACCCGCCGTCGAGGCCGTCGTTGCCGCCGAGGGCGGTGCGACCGAGCTCGTCCTCTCCTCGCAGACAGACGGCACCTCCTACCTCCTCCTGCCCTCCTGCGCGGACCTCTCCGCCCTCACGCTACGCTTCCCGGAGCGCTACGGTCAGAACGTGGCGGTCTCGCTCGACGGCATCACCTTCTCCGCCGCCGGCCCTGAGGTTACGCTCGACGTGAGCGGCGTCCCCGAGGGCGAGGACGGGGCCCGCGCGATCGCGTTTCGCGCCCCCGGCGTCGCCGGCGAGCGCGAGATCAGGGTCATGGTCTCCTCCGGCGTGCGCTCCCTCTACCTCACGAGCGAGGACCCCGTGAACGAGGGGCGCCGCTTCGTGGAGGCGAGTCCGGACCACTCCGCCAAGGCCAAGGGCTCCATGCGGCTCGTCAACGAGGACGGCTCGCTGGTCTACGACGGCGCCCTCACGCAGATCAAGGGCCGCGGCAACTCCACGTGGGGCCTGATGGACAAGAAGCCCTACCAGATCAAGCTCGACGAGAAGGTCGACCTGCTCGAATCCGGCAACGAGGACAACGAGAACAAGACCTGGGTCCTCCTGGCCAACGCGGCGGACGCCACGCTGATCCACAACACGGTCGCCTCCGAGTTCGCGCAGGGGATAGGCCTTTCCACGGCCCCGGAGTGCGCGCCCGTGGACCTCTACTACGACGGCGAGTACCGCGGGAGCTACCTCCTCTCCGAGAAGGCGGAGATCAACGACGGTCGCGTGGACATCCACAAGCTCGAGGACGACAACGAGGAGGCCAACCCCGACGTCGACCTCGGCGAGCTCCCCGTGGCCCAGGGCGCCAACGGCTACGGCTACGCCTTCCAGTACGTGGAGGGCATGGCGGACCCCGAGGACATCACGGGCGGCTACCTGGTCGAGCTCGACTCCGCCTACTCCTACGCCGAGCGCTGCTGGTTCCAGACCTCCGCGGGGACCTTCGTGGTGAAGGAGCCCGAGAACCTCTCGTACGCCCAGATGACCTACATCTCCGAGTACGTCCAGCGGGCGATGGACGCCACGGACCCCGAGCGCACGCCTCCGGCCGGCGAGGTGGCGGACTACGTTGACGTGACCTCGTTTTCGCAGGTCTACATGGTCAACCAGCTCGCCAAGAACATCGACTGGCACGTCTCGTCCGCCTACTTCTACCTGCCGGCGGAGGGCGACGCCCAGAAGCGCGGCCTCGATCACGTTCTCTACGCCGGACCAGTGTGGGACTTCGACACCGCCTTCGGCATCCGCGCGGAGGGGGAGGACGCCGCCGAGTGGCGCGACCCCGAGGGGCACCTCTTCCTCGACACCCATCGCGTGTGGTACGCGCGCTGCCCGGAGGTCGTGGAGGAGGTCGGCCGCCTCGCCGCGGAGCATGCGGACGAGCTTGCGGCGGCGCTCGGCTCGCCCTCGGGCGGCGCCGCGTCCGTGGAGGGCCTCGCGGGGGAGGTCTCCGCGTCCCAGGACATGGACGAGGTGGTCTGGGGCTTCACGCAGCTCGAGAACTGCGTCCCGCCGCTCGCCACCTACGAGGAGAACGTCGAGTACCTGCGCGGCTGGATCGCCGCGCGCGCCGCGTGGCTTGCGGAGAACGGGTGGGTTGCCTGAGGGGAGGCCCCCCGTCGTGGCATAATCGTTGACACGAAGAGTTGCGATGAGCTTCACGCTGCGCGCGGGGCGCCCCGGACGTCCCGCGCGCGACCATGAAAGGCCCTGGATGAAGCAGCCAACCCAGAGATGGTCCGCCGTCGTGCTCGGCGCGGGGCTCTACGGGATCTACGCGGCGCTGCGCCTCGCGCGGCAGGGGAGGGACGTCCTCGTGCTGGAGCACGACGACGAGCCCTTCTCCCGCGCCACCTACATCAACCAGGCCCGCGTCCACATGGGCTACCACTACCCGCGCTCCATCACCACCGCGCAGAAGTCCGCGCACTACTTCAACCGCTTCATGGAGGACTACGGCTTCTGCGTGCACACGGAGTTCGACCAGGTCTACGCCACGTCCGCCACGTGCTCCTGGACCAGCGCGGAGCAGTTCGTGCGCTTCTGCGAGAGCGCGCAGATCCCCTGCGAGGAGGTCCCCGCCGCGCGCTACTTCAGGCCCGGCCTCGTGGACGGGGCCTTCCTCACGCGGGAGTACACCTACGACGCGCACGTCCTCCGGGACCGCCTCCTGGCCGAGCTCGTCGCCCGCCCGGAGGCCCGCGTCACGTACGGGGCCCGCATCACGGGAGACGCCGAGAAGGACGGCGACGAGTGGCTCGTCCCCACGAGCGCGGGCACCCTGCGCACGCCCTTCGTCCTCAACGCCACCTACGCCTCCACCAACCAGGTGAGCCGGCGCTTTGGCTTCCCGCCCTTCGACATCAAGTACGAGCTCTGCGAGATCATCCTCTGCGACGCGAGCGACGAGCTCCGCGGCACCGGCCTCACGGTCATGGACGGGCCGTTCTTCTCGATCATGCCCTTCGGCAAGACCGGGCTCCACTCGCTCACCTCGGTCACCTTCACCCCGCACGACACCAGCTACGACGAGCTCCCCAGCTTCGGCTGCCAGGCGCGCTCGGGCGGCGCCTGCTCGCCCGCGCAGCTGGGCAACTGCAACCTCTGCCCGGCGCGCCCGGAGAGCGCGTGGCCGTACATGTCCTCGCTCGCGCACAAGTACATGAGGGACGACCTGGGATTCTCGTACCGCTCGTCGCTCTTCTCGATGAAGCCCATCCTGCAGGCCTCCGAGGTGGACGACTCGCGCCCCACCGTGGTGCGCACGTGGTCGGAGTCCCCGCGCTACGTGAGCGTGCTCTCTGGCAAAATCAACACGGTCTACGACCTTGAGGAGGTTCTGGGCTGAGCATGGTTGGATCCGAGAGGAAAACGCAGTTCGTGAGCGCCGTGGTGTACGTCCACGACGCCGAGGGCGCGCTGGGGCGCTTCCTGTGCACGCTCACGGGCGCGCTCGAGGGGCTCTTTGAGAACTACGAGGTCGTCTGCGTGGACGACGCGTCCACGGACGGCAGCGCGGACGTCATCCGCGCGGTTGCGGCGGAGCGCCCCCAGACGGTCATCAGCGTGGTGAGCCTCGGAGTCTTCCACGGGGTCGAGCGCGCCATGCGGGCGGGCGTGGACACCGCCATCGGCGACTTCGTCTACACCTTCGAGCGGCCGGGGATCCCCCTGGAGGCGCGCATGGTGGCCGAGGTCTTCGAACGCGCCTGCGAGGGCCACGACGTGGTCTCCGCCGTGCCCGCGGGCGGCGGCGAGCTCTCCTCGCGCCTCTTCTACGACGTCTTCAACCGGTTCTCCACGCTCCCCGGCCCTCTGGGGACGGAGCTCTTCACCCTGCTCACGCGCCGCGCGATCAACCGCGTGGGGGCGCTCACCTCCTCCACGCCGCTCGCCAAGGCGGCCTACGCCTCGAGCGGCCTCTCGCGAAGCTCCGTCGCCTACGAGGCGGACCTGGCCTCCGAGCCCTCCGGCTTCTCCCGCGAGCGCCGCGAGCGCGCCATAGACTCGCTGCTCTTCTACACGAGCGTGGGCTACCAGGCCGCCAAGACCCTCTCGCTCATCATGCTGGGCGTGACCCTGCTCTCACTCGTCTACGCCGTGGCGGTCTTCCTCACGGGCCGGCCCGTGGAGGGCTGGACCACCACCATCGTGCTGGTCTCGTTCTGCTTCGCGGGGCTCTTCCTGCTCATGGTGCTCATAGTCAAGTACCTCTCGCTCATCCTCTCGCAGCTCGTGAGGAAGAGCGACTACGTGATAGGCGACATCCGCAAGGTGACGGGAGGAAAGCAGCGATGACAAGGGCGCTCGTGGGCCACACGGGCTTCGTGGGCTCAAACCTGGCCGCGTCGACGACCTTCGACGGCCTCTACAACTCAAAGAACGTGCGCGAGGCCTACGGCACCGCGCCGGACCTCCTGGTCTACTCGGGCCTGCGCGCCGAGAAGTTCCTCGCCAACCGCCGGCCGGAGCTCGACCTGCGCTCGATAGAGCAGGCGCAGGAGAACATCGAGGGGATCGGCGCCGCCTGCACCGTGCTCGTCTCCACCGTGGACGTCTACCCGGTGCCGCGCGGCGTGGACGAGACCACGCCCATCGACCCCGAGGGCCTCGCCCCCTACGGGCGCAACCGCCTGGCGCTGGAGCGCTGGGTGGCGAGTCACTGCCCGCGCCACCTCATCGTGCGCCTGCCGGCGCTCTTTGGGGCAAACCTCAAGAAGAACTTCGTCTACGACCTCACGCATCCCGTGCCGGGGATGCTCGCGCCCGCCCTCTACGAAGGCCTGGCAGCCTCCGAGCCCCTCGTGGCCGCCTCCTACGCCCAGAACGAGTACGGATTCTGGCAGCTGGCACCGGGGGCCGAGAAGGACGGGCGTCTCGCCGCCGCCCTCGCGTGCGCGGGCTTTGACGCCAAATGCTTCACGGACAGCCGCTCGCGCTTCCAGTTCTTCAACCTCGCTCACCTGTGGGACCTCGTCGAGCGCGCCCTTGCGCAGGGGGTCGAGCTCCTCAACGTGACCTCGGAGCCCGTGAGCGCCGCCGAGGTCTACGCGCGCGCCTTCGGCGGCGAGTTCGTGAACGAGAAGGACGGCGCGCCCTTCGACTACGACATGCGCACCGTCCACGACGCGGAGCTCGGCGGGGCCGACGGCTACCTCTACGACAGGGAGACCGTGCTCGACGAGCTGGCCGCGTTTCTCGCCGCGGCAGCGAGGGGGGAGGCGCTATGAGGCTCGCCGCTTCCAACATAGCCTGGCCGGCGGAGCGGGACGAGGCCACGTACGCCCTTCTCGCCGAGCTGGGCTTCACGGGGCTCGAGATCGCGCCGAGCCGCCTCTTTGGGCCCGCGCCGTACGAGCGCCTGGAAGAGGCTGCCGCATGGGCGGAGAGCCTGCGCGCCCGCCACGGCCTCTCGGTGCCCTCGATGCAGTCCATCTGGTACGGGCGGACCGAGGAGGTCTTCGGCGACGCGGAGGGGCGGGCCGCGCTCGTCTCCTACACCCGCGAGGCAATCCTCTTTGCCGAGGCCGTGGGCTGCCGGAACCTGGTCTTCGGGTGCCCGCGCAACCGCCACGTGGCGGGGCGCGACGCCTCGGTGGCGCTTCCGTTCTTCCGCGAGCTGGGCGACTTTGCGCGCGAGCACGGCACCGTGCTCGCGCTCGAGGCCAACCCGCCCATCTACGACACGGACTTCCTCAACGCCACGGCGGACGCCCTCGCCCTCGCGCGCGAGGTGGCCTCGCCGGGGCTGCGCGTCAACCTCGACCTGGGGACCATGGTCGAGAACGGCGAGAGCGCGGCCGACCTCGACCTCTCGCTCGTGAACCACGTGCACGTGAGCGAGCCCCA
>CALUJT010000082.1 GCA_944321005.1 uncultured Atopobiaceae bacterium
GTGAGCGGGGCCAGGTGCGGCGTGAAGACCACGGACATCTCGCGACCCGCCACCTCGGTGAGGGTCTGCTCGATCTCGGGCGTGTGGCGGTGCCTCGCCACGCCGTAGGCCTCGACGGACTCGTTCGCGTGGCAGTAGTGCGTGCGCGCGCTGCACCCGCGCCCGGCGCCGGAGACGCCGGAGATGGCGTCCGCGATCACGAGGTCGCCCGCGGCGAGGCCCGCGGCGAGCGCCGGGGCGGCGGCGAGCGACGTAGCGGTGGGGTAGCAGCCCGGCACGGCCACGAGCACGGCCTCGCCTGAGGCGCGCCGCTCGGCGAGCGTGGCCAGGCCGTCGCGGAAGAGCTCCGGCAGGCCGTAGACGGTCTGGGAGAGGAGCTCGGGGCTCGTGTGCGGGGTGGCGTACCAGTCCTCGTAGACCGCCGCGTCGTGGAGGCGGTAGTCGGCCGAGAGGTCGAGCACGGTGACGCCGCGCGCGAGGAGCGCCGGCGTGAGCGCGAGGCTCGCGGTGTGCGGCACGGCCAGGAAGGCCACGTCCGCAGCCGCGGCGATGGCGTCCGGCTCCGGCAGCGAGAGCACGACGTCGCAGGCGCCCGCAAACGCGGGGTACACCGCGTCGAGGCGCGTTCCCGCCTCCTTGCGGTCCGTGGCCATGACGAGCTCGAGCTCCGGGTGGCCCAGGACGAGGCGGCAGGCCTCGATGCCCGCGTACCCCGTGGCCCCCACGACACATGCCCGGATGCTGCCCATGATCTCACGCCCTTCTCGCTCGCTCGGCTCCTTTCCCGCACTCTAGGGACCGCCGGGCCGAGTGTCAACGAGGTGACATGCTCCGGACACACTTCCGCGGGAAGCTGGCAGGGAGCTGAAGGGAAGCGGGGCGCGTGCGCGGTCTGCCGGCGAGGCGCCTACGGGCGGGAGAGCCCCCGGAGGAAGTGCGCCACCGCAAGTGCGCCCGGGTCCACCGTGCCGCGCGACGCCTCCCCCATCTCCGCCGCCGGCCCAAAGCGCGCCACGAGGTCGCGCGTGGACTCCGCACCCGCGTCGGCGGCGTCCGCGACGTCGTCAAAGAGGTCGAGCTCGTCGCCCTCGCAGGCGACAGCGGCCTCGCTCGCCGGGACGAAGGCGTCCATCATGGTCTTGTCGCCCGCGCGCGCCTCGGTGGTGCGCATGAGCTCGGCGAGCCCGCCCGCGAACATCTCCTTGAGCTCCTCGACGCTGACCTCGTCCTCGTCCGGGGCGGCCTCCCGCATGCCGTCGAGCCACGAGCTCCACAGCGGCACCGCGCGCCCGCCGGGGACCTTGGACACCTCCGTCGCCGCGGCGTCGAGCATCTCCTGAACGCTGCCCTCCGAGGCAACGACCGCCTGGCTCACGGCCGACACCACGCGTACCATGGTGGCGCCCAGCTCCGCGGTGCCCAGCCCCAGGCGGCGATCGAGCTCCGTGAGCTCCTCCTCGGCCATGATGACGTCCGTGCAGGCATGGAGCATCCTCAGCGCAAGCTCGTCTTTCCTCATGTCTCCCCCTTGGACCGCCGCCGCGCGACGCCTCGGCCTCGGGCGCGGGCGCGCCCTCCGTCACCTGATTGTAGAAAGCGCACCGCGAGGCCTCGATTCGTGCCCGCCGAGCAGGCATCGGCTTTCGGCCAGCGGGCGAGAAGCACCGGCGGGCGCACCCTGCGCAGAATCAGGCGGCGCGGGACGAGAAGAACGCCATGCCGCGCCTCCCCCGCACGTTGATGCGCCGGCCGCCCTCCCCGCCGCCGTGCGGAGGCGGGGCAGAACCCATATCATGTGAGGGGCGCGTGAGCGTTCCGTCAGCATTGTGCAAGAAGGACGCAAGCGTCGCGCAAGTCCCGTCCCCGAGCGCGAAAGGCGGTGTCTCCCACGCCCCTCGCAGCTATTCCCCTCATGGGCCTCGCGCTCATGGCCGCCGCCACGGCGTTCGTGACCATCTGGCAGCGTGAGCACGAGCAGCCCCTGCGCCCGTCCGACCTGGCGTGGCTGCTGCCCGGCGCCCTCGCGCTCGCGGTGGCGGCGATTGTGTGCGCGCTCGGCCTCTACGAGAGCGCGGAGGACCCGCTCTCCCTGGTCCTCCTCGACCTCGCGGCGCTGCTCCAGGCCGCCTGCGCGCTGCTGCGGCGCCGGCTCCTCCACGCGCTCGAGGCCCGCGAGCAGCTGGGCGGAAGGACGCGTGCCCTCTCGGAGGCGGCGTGCGCGGCGCTTGCCCTTCTCGCCCTGCTCGCTGCCACGGCGCTGGGGCGCCTGACTCTCGAGCTGCCGTGGAACTCCTACGAGCTCTTTGGCATCAAGGCCTTCAACTCGCTTCTTGAGCTCGGCATCATCCTCGGGTTTCTCTCCCTACTCTACCTGCTCTTCCAGCGGCGCGGCGCGGGCGTGGCCCTGGGCGTGGCGGCGCTCTTTGTAACGGGCCTCGCCCAGTTCTTCGTGACCCGCTTCAAGGGCGCCCCCATCCTCCCCAACGACCTGCTGGCCCTGGGCACGGCCGCCGCCGTGAGCGGCAGCTACACCTACGCGATTGACAGCCACGTGGTGCAGGGCCTCATATGCGCCGTGCTCGCCGCGGCGCCGTGCTCGCTCGTGGCGCCCTCGCACGCCCGTGACGGCTACGCCCTCGCCGGCAACGTGGGCGGCAACCTCTTGGGCGCCTTCATGGTTGTGAGCTGCCTCTGGGCGGGCCTCACCGTGCCGGACTACTTCGGGGAGCTCGGCATCAAGATGCGGTACTGGACGCCGCTGCCCTACTACGAGTGGCAGGGCTTCCTCCCCACCTTCGTCGCGGTGGCGCAGGACATCCCCATCGAGAAGCCCCAGGGCTACACCCCGGAGGGCGCAGCCGAGGTGGAGGCCTCGTACGTTGCCGCCTACGACGCGGGACGCGGCTCCTCCGAGGCAAGGAGGGCGGCCGAGCGACAGTTCGACGCACGGCGCCCCAGCGTCGTCTGCATCATGAACGAGACCTTCGCCGACCTCTCCTGCCTCTACGACGGCCTGGGCGTGGGCTACGAGGGCCCGGCGTTCTACCGCGAGCTGCAGGGGGAGGCGCTCTCCACCGGGTCGCTCGCCGTCTCCGTGCGCGGCGCCGGCACCTGCAACACCGAGTTCGAGTTCCTCACCGGCTCTCCCCTCGCCTATGTGGGCGACGGCAAGTACCCCTACTCGCTCTACAGCCTGACGGACGTCCCCAGTCTGCCCCGGCAGCTTGCCGAGCTGGGGTACGAGACCACGGCGATGCACCCCAACCTCGCCACCAACTGGAGTCGCGACAGGGTCTACCCCGCGCTCGGATTCGACGAGTTCCTCGACATAGACGACTTTGCCGGCGCCCCGGGCTTCCATAGCGGCGTCACGGACGGCGCGACCTACGACAAGATCCTCGAGATCTTGCGCTCGAGCGAGGAGCCGCAGCTCGTCTTTGACGTCACGATGCAGAACCACTCCGGCTACGGACAGCGCAACGTCCCCGAGGAGCTCCTGCGCGGCTACGAGATCCCCGGGCTGGACGCAGGCCAAAGCGGGGACGTGAACGAGTATCTGGCGTGCATCGACGCCTCCGACCGCGACCTCGGCGCCTTTGTCGAGGAGCTCGCGCGGCTGGACCGCCCCGTCATCGTGATCTTCTTCGGCGACCACCAGCCCAACTTCTCGGACACGCTCGCAGACGCGCTCTACCCCGCCGAGGACGACTTCCAGCAGGCAACCCGCTCCTTCCCCACCACCTACCTCATCTGGGCAAACTACGACGTCGCGGGCGCCGTGCCGGGAACGCGCCAGGACGCGAGCCCCGCGGACCTCGTCGCCATGGCGCTCGAGCTCGCGGGCGCCCCCCCTCACCGACTACGAGAAGACCCAGCTCGTGGCGCGCGAGAGCATGCCGGCGCTGAGCCTCGTGGGGATGCAGGCGGCAGACGGCTCCTGGCACAGGGCGGGCGACCCGGGTGCCGGCGAGGATGCCGTGCGGGCCTACGAGGACCTCGCGCTCGTGCACTACCTCGAGCGCGCGGAGCACCTGGAGTAGCGGGCTCGGGGGCGCCCGTCCTTCTCGCCGAGCGCCCTGCCGTGCCCCGTCACGCGCGACTCAGCACCCGCTCCTCTATCCAGGCGGACGTCTCGCGCATGAGCTGCAGGGTCTTGGCCGGGTCGTCGATCTCCTGGCCATAGGCGGCGAGCGTCCACGTCGTCTCGTTGCCCGGCCCGTGAATGCTGCCGGCGCCCATGCTCGCGAGGGCGTCCCAGTACTGCTGCATCGTCACCCGCACGCCGTCTACGGTGTAGGCGAATCCCTCGGGGCCGCTGGGCACGACGACGGCGCTGGCGGTCCGCGCCACGCCAAACGAGCCGTCGTCCCGCACGCCCACGAACGTGTACTCCGCGTCTGGAATGAGCCTCATGAGGTAGCTGCGCCCGTTGCCCGGCGCCACGGAGAAGAAGAGGTACGCATAGCCCCCGTTGGAGTGGCTCTGGGCCCCGCGCCACACGGCCTCGAGCTCGCCGCTCTTCTCGTCATATTCCCAGATGGTAACCTCGTACGTACCCTCTGCGCTGGGGAAGCTGTCAGCCGTCATACCCGTGCCGCACGCCGTCACGAGGCGCTCGACGCCGTCGCCGAAGTCGTGCACCCCCGCGAAGCAGAGTCCCGTAAGCCACTTGGCAGCTATCGAGCCAAAGCCACCGCTGACAAGCCTCCCCTCCCCGTAGCTCTCCTCCAGCTCCTGGAGCTTGTCGTAGAAGGCTCCATACTTGCCGCGGAAGAGCTTCCACGTGCACTCGTCCACGAGCAGCCCGTCCTCCAGGTGAACGTCCCTCTTGAGCGGGCTGTCGTCCTTGTCGAAGATCTGGATGGAGGCCTCGAGGTCGAGGTCCGTGCCGCCCAGGAGCTCCGCATAGGCGTCGGCGTAGACCCACATTGCCACGTCCGTGCACGTGAGGCCCGGGTGGTAGCTCGTCTCGACCTCGGCGCCCACGCCCGCCTCGACGCCAAGCCTGCTCACAGACTCCCCAAGTATCTCCAGCGCCGCTGCCGGGGAGAGCCCGACCTTCCCCTTTGCCGAGATAGAGGCGTCGTCGGCGAGGTCAATGTCGCAGTCGCCCTTGAACTCCGGCGCGCCGAAGACATCCTTCTTAGCCGAGGCCGAGACCTCGATGCTCGAGGAGAGCGAGATGTTGGCGGCCGCGTCCAGCTCCAAGTACAGATTGAGGTGCACGCCCGTACCCGGAACGGAGAGCATGGGCACGGGGACGGACAGGAGCTTGATCGAACGCGAATTGGCGGGAAGCATGGATAGCTCGAGCGCGAGCTCCGCGTCCATGTCGCACTCGAAGCTCATGTCCATGTAGCTGAGGGGGCCCAGGAGGACAAAGAAGGGCATGATCGTGAGGTCGTTGATCGTGATCGTACCCTTGGCGGTACCGTATTCGCCGATGTCCTGGGAGACCTCTATCTCGAGCTTGTCCGCATAGTTGGACATGAGCTGCCCCGAGCCGAGGTCGATGTCCTCCAGACCCAGGGTCTCGTTGATCACGAGCTCGTCGTATACCTCGGAGAGCTCCGGGCGCGCGCCCGTGACGCGCCCGCCGGCCTCTACCGACTCCACCTTCACCGCGCCACCGAAGGGCATGCCCTCGGTGGGGCCAAACACGACCACGTCTCCCTCAGAGACCTCCCCGGCGCCCGCACCGAGCGTCACCGTCACGTCCTCGCCGGAGGCAGCGGCGCCGGAGACGGAGGTGTCGAGAAGAACGACGTCATCGGCATAGTCCACGGTCGTGGGCTGGCTGGGGTCGGGCTCGCCCGGGGCTCCGCCCTCCCCCAGCACGTCGCGGTGGAACACGGCGAACATCTTGGCGGCCTGGTCTCGCTGGGCGCTCGCCTGCGGGCGCGCCAGGGGCTCGCCGGTCGACATGTCGCCCGTGAGGACGCCCGCGTCCACGGCCCAGGCCATGTCGTCCCAGAGGGTGACGGAGGAGGCGTCGGCCATCGCGGCGAGCGCCGAGCCGTCCGAGGAGGCGTCCAGGCCCGCCACGCGCGACGCGTGGCGGGCGAGCATCGTGGCCAGCTGCTCGCGGGTGACGGGGTCGGCGGGGCCGAAGGTTCCGTCCTCGTAGCCGGAGACGACGCCGGCGGCGCGCGCCCACGAGACGGCCTTCCCGTAGAAGGAGCCCCCGGAGTAGTCGCAGTCGGGGAAGCGCTGCGCCCCCTCGGGCGGCTCGGGCTCGCCGGCCACGCGCCACAGGACCGTGGCGACCTGGGCGCGCGAGAGCGGCTCTGCCTGCCCGAAGGTGCCGTCGCCGAGCCCGGACATGAGCCCCTCGGAGGAGACGTAGGCTATGTAGCCCTGCTCGGCCGCCCAGTCCGAGGGCGACACGTCCGCGAAGCCGAGGTAGTCGGCGCGCGCGGGCGCCGGGGCGAGCGCGACCCCCAGCGACACCACGAGCGCAGCAAGGGACGAGAAGAACGCGGACTTGGCGCTCCTGCGCATGGCTGGACCTCCGTTTCCGAGGGGTGCCTCAGGGGATGCTTCAGGAAACCTTAAGCCCCGGCGGCGGGCGGGGCGTTTCCGCGGCGTCACCTTCGGCGGGCGCGCGCGGCGCGTCGGCGGGCGGCAAGCCGCGTCCCTCTCGCCGCTCTTCTCGCCGCCAGGGCCGGAAGGAACGCAAGCGCTCGGAGCGCAAATTGGCTTCGCTGGCCGAACATATCAACCTCCCCGCTCCCCCGTGGCATACGTTTTCAGGAACGAGCGTTTCCCCTGTTTCCGCGCACGTCTACCGTCGCCCTTCGATTTCTTGTCTGATTCCCGCAAGACTGCGGGACGATATGCGTTTTTATGCTGGACGCGTGTCCACGTGGAAGGAGAGACCGATGATTCGAAGAAGGTTCCTGGCAGCTATTTCCGCGCTCCTGATGGCGGCGCTCTTCCTTCCGGCAGCGGCGCTCGCGCAGGACGACGAGGGCTACTCGATCTCCGCCGAGCGAGGCGTGTACGTCTGCACGTACCAGTCCATGGAGGAGGCGGAGCAGTTCGGGAACATCATGTACCCCGAGCTCACCGACCCCGGCGAGCGCCAGCGCTACCTCAGGGCAGAGTACGACGTCCCCGTCGAGATGGTCGGCGGGGAGGACACCTTCAGGAACGGCCTTGCCCCCTCGTGGTCCTGGACCTCTCCCGACGTGGCGGAGATTGACGGCATGCTCATAACCAGCAGCGACTCCGTCCTCTCGTCCCCCACGGGCGGTTACTTCACCGCGGTCACCATCATGATGGTCCCCATCTCTCAGCAGCCGGTCGAGAGGGCCGTCATCACCGCCACCGGGACGGACGCGGAGGGACGGGTCACGAACTTTGACATCGACCTCGTGTACGCCGCGGGCGCGGGAGGCCGCGACATAGCCGTCTCCGGCGGCTCCGGCGTGGGCATGCAGCTGATCGAGAGCCCCTGGCTCGACTCCCTGTACCAGAGCGACCCCGCCGCCCTCGCGGCAAGCGCCACGCGCCTCTCCGCAGACGACCCCGCCTGCGCCGAGCTCGTCGCCAGCATCGATGACGGCGAGGTCGTGGGCGTCTTTGACTTCAGCCTCACGGTCGGCCCCTCCCAGAGCAGCGAGGGCTTCGGCACCGCATGGGTCACGTTCCCCGTTGACGAGAAGTACGACGGCTCGTTCGTCGACGTCTGGACCTGGCGCGCCGAGACCGCCAGCTACGTCTCTGACAGGCGCCACGCCGTCCTCAGGGGAACCTACCCCGTCTTCGGCGGCAAGGTGACCGTGCCCTTCAGCAGCCTCACGCAGGTGGCCCTCTCCGTCCAGACCCAGGGCTCCACGATGTCCATGTGCCGCCTCTACAACCCCAACTCCGGAGAGCACTTCTACACGCTCTCCACCGCGGAGCGCGACGTGCTCACCTCGGTGGGCTGGGTCTACGAGGGCACGGGCTGGACCGCGCCGGCCTCCTCCGGCACCCCGGTCTACCGCCTCTACAACCCCAACGCCGGCGACCACCACTACACGACCGACTCCTCCGAGTGCGACATGCTCGCCTCCGTTGGCTGGACCTACGAGGGGATCGGCTGGTACTCCGACGACGCTCAGTCCAAGCCCGTCTACCGCCAGTACAACCCCAACGCCGTGACGGGCTCGCACAACTTCACGCCCGACGCCTCCGAGCGCGACATGCTCGTGGCAGCGGGCTGGCACGACGAGGGCATCGGCTGGTGGGGCGTCTGAGCTGCCGCGCAGCCGACACCAGCGTCTCTCGGCACGACCGATGAGCTGACATAAGGGGACTCTATGGCAAAGCGTATGAGCAAAGAGACCAACCACCCAATGCGGCTTCTCCTCCTGCTTCTTTTTCTCCTTGCAGCTTGCATCCATCCAGCAAATGCAGACGCAAGTGAGGCGGCCAGTGTCACATACTCTGAGCCAAATCGTTCTTCTGCCCAGCCGAACAATGAAATCAGGTCGGTTGGCGTGGGAGACGCCGTTTTCTCTGCTAACGCTTTTAAACCACTTTGGAGATGGGGGTCACGCCGCGGCGCGCCTCCTCTCCCAGTAGCCCATGTCGTAGCGC
>CALUJT010000083.1 GCA_944321005.1 uncultured Atopobiaceae bacterium
TAGAGAGCGTAGCGCAGGTAGCGCGACCCGCGCTTCTCCATGTGGGGGTAGCAGTTCCTGAGCTGGCCGGACTGGTAGGTCGAGGGGGACATCCCCGCGTACGCCAATAGCTTGTCCGCGGACTCGAAGCGCGAGAAGTCCCCCGCCTCTGCGATGATCATCGCGGCCATCCTGAAGCCGATGCCCGGGATGGTGGTGATGGGCGAGGCTATCTCCAGGAGAATCGCCTTGATGAAGCGCTCGACCTCGTCGACCTCGCTGCCGAGCTCCCGCGCCAGACGAATGGTGTGCTGGAGCTCGAGGGACTTCGCGGGGGCGCGGGTGCCGATGGAGGCGCGCGCGGCCTCGCGGATCTCCTCCGCGGCGCTGCGCTTGTAGTGCCCCTTGGAGCTCCTCTCCAGGAGGTCGGAGAGCTCCGAGACGCTCGCGCGCGCCACCTGCTCCGCCCCGGGGAAGGCACCGAGGAGCTCGTAGACCGAGCGCATGTGCAGCGAGGGCACGATCTTCTCGAGCTCGGGGAAGAGGATGCACACGAGGCGCGAGATGGACTGCTTGAGCTTGGCGCGCTCGCGCACCTTGTCAAAGCGGTAGCGCGTGAGCGACTTGAGGTCCTCCGTGCGGCGCGCCTCCGCGTGGTACGGGACGAGGCCGGAGTCGGTCATGAGCATGGCGGCGATGGTGCGGGCGTCCACGCGGTCGGTCTTGGTCTTGCGCAGGCTCAGGCTCTTGCGGTAGAGGTTGGTGGAAAGGGGGTTGAGCACGTAGACGGAGAGCCCGGCGTCAACGAGAAACGCCAGCAGGTTGGTGCCGTAGTGGCCCGTGGCCTCGAGCCCCACGCGCACCTCCCCGGCGTCCTCCCCCTGCTCCCCCGAGCACTCCCCTATCCTCTCCAGGAGCAGCGAGAAGCCCTCCTGGCTGTTGGGGATCACGAAGGAGTCGGCGAGGATCTCCCCTCCCCCTCCCACGACCGTGCAGTCGTGCTTGTCCTTCGCCACGTCTATGCCAACGGCGATCATGGTTCCACCTCCCGGGGTCGAGTCATGCCTACACGTAGACTCTTCCCCATTGGGGGGCGCTGAGGGAGATGGGGCGACGAGAAGTGCGGGGGACCGCGGTCGGAGCCTTTCAAGAACCGTCTGGCGGTAGGAGTCAACGACCAATCCGCGGTCCCCGCAGCAAGGACCGGTGAGCGATGTCGCGGGTTATTTATCGTACACCAGAACCGACGACGGCGTCGGCCGAATCGGGCCGCGGCTCGGGCGGACGGGCGCGAGGCGCCTACGAGAAGAGCTCGGCGTCGAGCGCGGCGAGCTCCGCGGGGACGTCCGCGGGGTCGCACCCGAACGACTCCGCGACGGCCTGCGCCTGGAGGCGGCGCAGCCCAGCTAGGTCGTCGTTGCCCTCGCGCTCGTACACGGTGGCAAGGCGGGCGAGGGCGTAGCAGACGTAGCTCGCCACCGAGTCGGCCATGCCGGAGATGACCATCATCGTCACGAGCGAGTCGGGAGAGAGGACGAGCGCGGTGGCGGGGTCGAGCTCGAGGAGCTCGCCGACCTGCCGCTCGACGTCCTCCGTGCCCGAGGCCTCCCCGGCGACGGCGCGCCGGAGCGCGTCGGACACGCCGTCCACGAACTGGCCGACTATCTCGAGGATGTAGTCCTTCTGCAGCATGCGAGCTCCTCCCGAAACATGACAAGGGGACAGTCCCTTTGTCATGTTATGACAGATTCCCCGGGTCCAACTGTCAAGTGGAAACTTGACAGTTGGACCCGGGGAATCTGTCAAGCCAAGCCATTACTCGCTGCGGAGGGCCTCCACCGGGTCGCGGCGGCTGGCGGCGCTCGACGGGATGAGGCCGGCGACCAGCGTGAGCGCCACGGAGATGCACACGAGCACGGCCGCGGACGTCCACGGCAGGCTCATGATGCTCTCCACGTTGAAGCCCGCGAGGACCCACGCGTTCACGGGAACGGACACGACCACCACCACCGCGATGGCAAAGACGCCCGAGATGAGGCCCTCGATGAAGGTCTCGGCGTTGAAGACGCTCGCGACGTTGCCCTTTGAGGCGCCGATGGCGCGCAGGATGCCGATCTCCTTCTTGCGCTCGAGCACGGAGATGTAGGTGATGATGCCGATCATGATGGAGCTCACCACCAGGGAGATGCTCACGAAGGCGATGAGCACGAGGGAGATCATGTTCACGATGTCGGTCACGCTGCCCATGATGACGCCCATGTAGTCCGTGTAGGTGATGACCGCGTCGTCGTTGCCCGCGGAGCGCTGCTCGTCGTTGTACTTCTCGATGATTCCGAGCACGCTCTCCTTGGCCTCGAAGTCCTTGGGGTAGATCTGGATGGCCGCCGGGTCGTCCGGAGTGGCATAGCCGAGCGTCTGGAGGTTGTTGTCATAGGTGAGCTGGCTCGCGTTGGCGTAGCTCTCCATGAGCGAGGCCAGGTCCTCGGCGTCCATGTTGAAGTGGATGGACGAGGAGAGCGCGTCCACGTCCACGGAGAACGCGTCCTGGAGGTTGGAGAGGCCGGCGGAGACCTGGCTCGCGTAGCTGCTCATGATCTGCGAGATGGCGGACTGGAGCTGGGCGGAGATGGCAGAGCCAATCTGGGAGGACATGCTCTGGAGGAAGGTCTGCAGGTACGGGGCGAGCTCGCCCGCCACGTAGTCGGAGACGATCTTCTCCACGCGCTCGCGCACCGGCTGGCCCGCCACCTCGTCGATCTGGGCGAGAAGGACCTGGGCCTCCTCGGTCTCCAGGTACTGCCCCATGAGGTCTATGACGCCCTGGACGAAGCCCTCGTCGTTGGGGTCGAGGGCGCCCGCGTTCTCGCCCCACCAGCGGACGAAGCCGCTCGTGAGCTCGCCGCCCAGGCGCGCCGCCTCCTCGAGCTGCTCGAGCGTGACCGGCGGGTCCGTCACCGCCTCCTCGAGTATGGAGGAGAAGTCCGGGGAGGGCGCGCCCGCCACGAGCGACTCCACGTCGACGGAGCTCGCCACGCTCGAGAGGTCGACGGAGACGCCGGAGAGGTCGATGCCGGACGGGTCGAAGGCCGCCGAGAGCCCGCTCGTGTCGAAGGAGAACGCGGAGCGCAGCTGCTGCTCGTCAACGGAGAAGAGGCTCTCGAGGTCGACGCCCGCCCGCGCCTCCTCCTGGAGGGTGTCGAAGCTCTTGCCGGTGAAGACGTCCACCTCGGGGTTGGCCAGCTGCTGCTGGACGATCTGGGACTGGTCCGCGCGCTCCATGAGCGCGATCGTGAGCGCGGGGGTGTAGGCGATGCCCGCGGAGAGCGCCTTGGCGTCCGAGGACTCGTTGGGGCGCACGACGCCCACCACGTGCAGGTCGAGGCCGTTGTTCACGGCATTGACCATGAACTGCTCGTCGGAGGACATGTCCGTCCAGCCGCCCGTCTCCTCGTTCTTGCGGTACTCGTCCGCGGGACTGATGACCTTGAAGGAGAGCGCCAGGGCGTCGTCGTAGGTGAAGTCGACCTCCCCCTGCTCGATGTCCGTCTCCCCCGCCGTGCCGCTCATGGCGGAGGTCACCATCTCCGTGAGCTCCGCCGGGTCGAGGACGCCTATGCCGTAGAGCGTGTAGTCGCTGATGCGCCCGCTCTGAGTGAGCACGAGCACGCACTCGTCCGCCCCCGTGGCCCAGCGTCCGGCAACGACGTCGTACTGGGACTCCAGGAGCTCCCGGTCGTCGATCATCTCGTTGAAGACGGACATGCCCCCCGTCGACATGCCGGCCGTGGCCTTGCCGGAGGCGCCGCCCGTCATGGCGGTGCCGAGCGCGTTGGGGTTGAGCTGCACCGCGCCGCCCGAGGTGTCGGCCTTGTAGACGAGCGGCGTGAGGCCGTAGTCGTACTGGATCGCGTTGACGTAGGAGTCCAGGCCATCGGGGTTCGTCTCGAGGTAGCCCTTGAGGCCGGAGAGGTCGTTGGAGCCCACGGAGGCGAACATGTCCGTGAGCATCATGAACTCGGGGATCTGGCTGGGGTCGTCGTCCTTCTCGGCAACCTGGCCCTCGCTCGTCCCGTCCTCCGAGAGCATCCCGGAGATGTCCATGCTCTGCTTGGTGATGGAGAGCGGGTAGCTGGAGAGGGTGTCCTCCTCCACCTTGGCGATGTAGTCGTTCACGCCGTTCGCGAGCGCCAGGATCGCGGCGATGCCGATGATACCGATGGACCCGGCGAAGGCCGTCATGATGGTGCGGCCCTTCTTGGTCATGAGGTTGTTGAACGAGAGCCCGAGCGCGGTGAGGAAGCTCATGGAGGTGCGCCGCGCCCGCTTGGCCTCGCGCCGCGGGACGGCGTTGGGGTCGAGGGGGTCGGAGTCGGCGGTGATGTGGCCGTCCCGCAGCTCCACGATGCGGGTGGCGTACTGGCGCGCGAGCTCGGGGTTGTGCGTGACCATGACCACCAGCCGGTCCCGCGCGACCTCCTTGAGGAGGTCCATGACCTGCACGGAGGTGGCGGAGTCGAGGGCGCCCGTGGGCTCGTCCGCGAGCAGGATCTCGGGGTCGTTGATGAGGGCGCGGGCGATGGCCACGCGCTGCATCTGGCCGCCGGAGAGCTGGCTCGGACGCTTGTTCACGTGATCGGCGAGGCCCACGCGCGCGAGGGCGTCGAGCGCGCGGCGCCGGCGCTCGGAGCGCCCCACGCCCGAGAGCGTGAGCGCGAGCTCCACGTTGGCGAGGATCGTCTGGTGCGGGATGAGGTTGTAGCTCTGGAAGACGAAGCCGATGCGGTTGTTGCGGTAGGTGTCCCAGTCCCGGTCGCGGTACTCGCGGGTGGAGATGCCGTCGATCACAAGGTCGCCCTCGTCAAAGTGGTCGAGGCCGCCCACGATGTTGAGCATCGTGGTCTTGCCCGAGCCCGAGGGCCCCAGCACGGCCACGAACTCGTTGTCCCTAAAGGCGACGGAGACGTGGTCGAGCGCGACCTGGGTGAAGGAGTCGGTGGTGTAGCGCTTGCAGATGTCCTTGAGCTCGAGCATGGTTCCTCCAGATGGCGCCTCGACCACTTCATGGTACCCAAACGACCCCTCGCGCAGACCCTCCCGCACGTCCGGGTTGCCCGGCCACACGGTTTGTCCCTCTCGCGCGACCTCGGAAAACCCGCGCCGCAAAAGACTTTTGACAGACGTAGGCGCACCTTCGTGCCATACTCTGAGCGGACGAAGGGAGGTGCGCCGTGGGCAAGGTGCGCATGGAGGACTGCGACAGGGAGCGGCTGGGCGAGCGGTTTCGTCAGGCGCGCGAGGGGCGCGGCCTCACGCAGGAGGCGCTCGCGGAGGAGCTCCACGTCTCGAGGCAGACGGTCTCCAACTGGGAGCGCGGCAAGACGCTCCCCGACATCCAGAGCCTCGTGGGCGCGGCATCCACGCTGGGCATGGGCCTCCCCGAGCTTCTGGGCGAGGACGAGAGGAGGCGCATGGTAGAGCTCGCCGAGGCGTCGCGCTCGGAGCTCAAGACCATCTACGGGGCCCTCTGCCTCGGCTGGGTGGCCGTGTTCGCCATAGAGGTCGTGCGCATCCTCGGGCTCGGGCAGGTGCACTGGGCCGTCTACGCCGCGCTCCTCCTGCCCGCGCTGTGGCTCTCCTGGCGCGCCTTCTCGCTCGAGCGCGAGGCGGGCCTCAAGACGGCGCGCGACGTCGCCGACTACATCGAGAACGGCGCGCGCCCGGATGACGACGAGTACCCGCTCACCTTCCTCGGCTGGGCGCTCAAGGGCGTGCCGCTCGCCCTCGCCATCGAGGCGCTCATGAGGATCGGCGGCTAGGGCGTGGGAGCGCGGCCGGCCTGGACCCTCGTCGTGGGGGGCGTAGCGGTGGAGGTCGAGCGCAAGCGCGTCCGCAGGCTCAACCTGCGCGTGCGCGCGGACGGCTCCGCCCACCTCTCCATACCTCCGCGCACCTCGCTTGCGGAGGCGCGCGGCTTCCTGGAGGGGCACGAGGCGTGGCTGCGCGCCCACGTGGCGCGCCGGTCGCAGGGGACGCCGGGCGACGGCCTCGTCCCCCTCTGGGGCGCGCTCGTGACGCTTCCCGCCGGCACCACCCCCGACGAGCTCTACCGCACCGAGCTCGCGCGCGCCCTGCCGGCGGCGGTCGAGCGCGCGGAGGAGGCGGTGGGCGCCCGCGCGACCGCCTGGCAGCTGCGCGCGATGTCCACGCGCTGGGGCTCGTGCACCCCGCGCACGGGACGGATTCGCGTGAACGTGCGCCTTGCCGCCTACCCGCCCACCTGCCTCGACTACGTGCTGGCCCACGAGCTCACGCACCTTCTCGAGCCGAGCCACAACCAGAGGTTCCACGTCCTTCTCGCCCGCGCGTACCCCAACGAGCGCGCCGCGCGGGCCCTCCTTCGCCGGGAGGCGCGGGAGCTGGCGGCAACGGGCATTTCCCTCCCCGGCAACGTGGCGGAAACACAGGGCCTGTAGCCTTTCCTCAATCGTCACCGAAAGGATGCCGCCCATGTCCCGTCTCGCGCACATCGCTCTTCTCGGCGCTCCGGCCGCAGCCGGCGCCGGCGTGTGGTGGTGGACAAGGACGACTCCCCTCTCGGACTGACGAGGCCACTCACGCATGCACAAGGGCCCTCGGACTCAGTTCCGGGGGCCCTTTTCTCGTGCGAGAAGAACCCACTGCAAAAGGAGCGCGTCATGACCGGCACCACCCCCTACCGCACCTACCTTGACGAGAGCCAGATCCCCACCACCTGGTACAACCTCCGTGCGGACATGCCGGAGAAGCCCGAGCCCATGCGCCTTCCAAGCGGCGCGGTGGCCACGCACGCCGACCTCGCGCCCGTCTTCGCGGCCGCGCTGATAGACCAGGAGCTCGACGACGACACCGCCTACGTCGAGATTCCCGCGCCCGTGCGCGAGATGTACAAGGTCTACCGTCCGAGCCCGCTCTGCCGCGCGTACAACCTCGAGCGCGCGCTCGACACGCCCGCGCACATCTACTACAAGTTCGAGGGCAACAACACGAGCGGCTCCCACAAGCTCAACTCCGCGCTCGCGCAGGCCTACTACGCCGCCGCGCAGGGCCTCACCACCATCACCACCGAGACGGGCGCGGGACAGTGGGGCACGGCGCTTGCCGAGGCCGCCGCGCACTATGGCCTTGACCTCGACGTGTTCATGGTCAAGTGCTCCTTTGAGCAGAAGCCGTTCCGCCGCAACATCATGGAGACCTTCGGCGCCACGGTGACGCCGTCGCCGAGCGACACCACCGAGGCGGGACGGCGCATCCTGGCCGCCCACCCCGACTCCTCCGGCTCGCTCGGCACCGCCATCTCCGAGGCCGTCGAGCGCGCGCTCCACGTGCCGGAGAACCGCGGCCGCTACCAGCTTGGCAGCGTCCTCAACCAGGTGGTGCTCCACCAGAGCGTGACAGGACTCGAGAGCTACGAGGCCCTGCGCGAGCTGGGCGAGTACCCGGACGTCGTGATCGGCTGCGCGGGCGGCGGCTCCAACCTCGGCGGCCTCATCGCCCCCTTCATGCGCGACAAGCTGCGCGGCGAGCGTCCCGGCACGCGCTTCGTCGCCGTGGAGCCCGCGAGCTGCCCCTCGCTCACGCGCGGCCGGTACGCCTACGACTTCGCCGACACCGGCCAGACCTGCCCGCTGTGCAAGATGTACACGCTCGGCAACGGCTTCATCCCCAGCCCCGACCACGCGGGCGGCCTGCGCTACCACGGCATGAGCCCCATCGTCTCCAAGCTGCACCATGACGGCCACCTCGAGGCCGTGGCCGTGCGCCAGACGGAGGTCTTCGAGGCGGGCGAGAGGTTCGCCAAGCTCGAGACCATCCTGCCGGCGCCCGAGAGCGCCCATGCCATCCTCGTGGCCATGCGCGAGGCCGAGAGGTGCCGCGAGACCGGCGAGGCCAGGACCATCCTCTTTGGCCTCACGGGAACGGGCTACTTCGACATGGTCGCCTACGACAGGTACAACCGCGGCGAGATGGAGGACCACGTCCCCACGGACGAGGAGCTCGAGGCCGGTTTCGCCACGATTCCGCACGTCCCGGGAATCCAGTAGCGCCCGACGCGAGAAAGGCCCCACCGTCCCAGGGACGGCGGGGCCACGGGAGGGCCAACGGTGCGCGGCTTCTACGCGCAGTGCTCCCGACCGAGCTCGGACCACTCGGGCTCCTCGTCGGGGAGCGACCCGGCATCCTTGGTGAAGAGCTCCCTCAGGCAGTTGTAGGCCACGATGAGGCCGAGCACCACGAGCAGGACGGCGAAGACGAGCTGCAGGCCGGAGGTGGCGATCACTGCCGCGCCGCTCGCGGCGAGGGCGCTCGCGCAGCCGATGATGCTCTGGACGAGCGAGGTGAAGGTGCTCAGCAGCAGGAAGGCCACCGGCACGTAGAGCATGAAGCCCCTGCGGCCGGTGCACTTGCAGAAGACCGCGAGCGTGATCATCGTCATGCCGCCGAGCAGCTGGTTGGAGGCGCCGAACAGCGGCCAGATGTTGGTGTAGCCACCAAAGGCGAGCGCGAGGCCCAGCGCCAGCGTGAGCACCGTGGAGACCCAGGTGTTGGC
>CALUJT010000084.1 GCA_944321005.1 uncultured Atopobiaceae bacterium
ATGAAGGCCGAGGGCATCGAGTACGACGAGCGCATGGAGCGCCTGCAGGAGGTCACGTGGCCCAAGCCGCTCGAGGAGCTGCTGGATGCCGCGTTTGCCGAGTACTGCGAGAAGGTTCCCTGGGCGCGCGACTTTGCGCTCAGCCCCAAGTCCATCCTGCGCGACATGGTGGAGACCGCGAGCGACTTCAAGGAGTACGTGGGCCGCTACAACATCGCGCGCTCCGAGGGGCTCCTCCTGCGCTACCTCTCCGAGGCGTTCCGCGCGCTCGACCGCACCGTCCCGCTGGACAAGCGCGACGAGCGCCTGCGCGACATCATCGCGTGGCTGGGCCTGGTGGTGCGCACGGTGGACTCCTCGCTCGTGGACGAGTGGGCGGCCGCCGGGGAGGGCTCCTCGGAGGGGCTCGACGCCGCGCCGCCCGCCGCGGACGAGGTCGTGCGCGACCGTCGCGGTCTCACGCTGCTCGTGCGCAACGCCCTCTTCGCCCGCGTGCGGCTCGCCGCCTTTGGTCGCACGGACGAGCTCGGCAAGCTCGACGCCGACTGGGGATGGCGCGCGCCCGTGTGGCAGCGCGCCCTCGACCGCTTCTACGAGGAGCACGAGGAAATCGTCCTGGACGGGGACGCGCGCAGCGCCGCGTACTACACCATCGACGAGAGTGACGAGCGCTCGGGCCACGTCTGGCACGTGCACCAGGTCTTCCGCGACTCCGACGACGACCGCGACTTCGGCATCTGGGGCGACGTCGACCTCGACGCCACGCAGGACGAGGGCGCCGTGGTGTTCTCGTCCTACCGCGTGGGCTTCGTGGACGACGAGTAGGGCTGCGGGCACCGTTGGGACACCAACTCTAAAATTGTAGGCAGTTTTTTCGAAGACCCCCTTCTATCGGCAGACTCCCGTACGCAAACCTGCAGGTAGAACGATTGCCACATCAGCAATACTCGAGGGCCTTCGGAAAAACTGCCTACAATTTTCGAGCTCGGCTCAAGGACAAAACATCCGTTTATTTTTATCGGTCAAGAGGGCGTACAGGTCTTTCTGAGCGGCCTTTTCCCGATCGTCGAACTCACGCTGCTCGATGCCAAAGCGCTCCCTCACCATCCAGATGAACGTCTCGAACTTGTCGAACGTATTGGTCTGGCCCCAAGTTGCCGAAACCGTCTTCACCCCCATTGCCTCGAGCACGTTTCTTCTTGCCTGAGTGTGATCCAACCGATACTTTCCCGTGTGGAACGCGTAGCTGTCGTACTCCACATCTCCCTTGACGGACGGCATGTAGATGTCACCCCGTACGTATGACTTGTCGATGAGGGTCTGGAGCCTCTCGTCCACCTCAATGCGCTGGTTTACGGAAATCGGGGGAAAATCCCAGCCTCCGAGCTCGGGAGGAAGGGAAAACGCCAGCATGAGGAGCACCTCCATCGGAGATGCCGCAGAGGGGATGACGTATTCAAGCGCTCGCATGGCGGGAACGGCGCCGTATGCCCCCTTCGCGGCATCAAGAAACGACCTTATGTCCCCCGGGTCCGTCAAGGGGCTTCGCTCTCCGACGTATCCCCTGCCCTCGTCCTCAATGGAAAAGCCCCCGCAAAGATAGCACCCGATCTCGACCGTCTCGATGAGAGGACGACGCCCTGCCATCTGGAGATAGGTAAACTCCGGCGAGCTTATTCTGTTGGAGCCCCAGAGCTCGTTGAATGAGCCCTGGGGCACCGCGCGGCTCCAGACGTGTGTTACCACGCTCTTGTGCCCCCGAGCGCAGCTCCGATTGGGAACCAGAAGATGGAGCGGGTCCTTCGGAGAATAGCCGAAAGGAAGCCCCGCGCACTTGACCTCCTTCATCGAGGCAGTGGCGAAGGCCAGGCTCTTGTCCGGGACTCCGTCTGGGAAGGCTTCGTCCTGTGTCTTGGTGAGCCAGTACCGCAGAGCGGACTGATGGCTGAGATATAGCGTCATTGGCATCTCCTCTCCAAGATTGTGAAGAGAGATGCTATCTATAACTAGAATTAGATGTCTATCAATTAACTTACACGATTCTTCATGCCCTGCTCAGATATATCGGAGGCGATGCGGATAATGTGAAGAGGGCCGGCCCAATCGGCAGGCGGCATCAATTGCCCCCCGAGCGAAATTGTCAGCAGTTTTTTGAAGGTCGCCGAGATACGACTCGCCCAACAACTCCCCTACCTGCTCATTAATTACGGAAAGCGGGAGGCTACTAGGCCTCCCGCTATAAAACTGCTGACAATATTCGAATTCGAGGCCCGGAGCCCCTGAGGTGCGCTACCCCTCGAACGGCACCACGTGGGCGACCGCGTCGGCCGGCTGGATGCGCGCGCCGCCGTTGTCGAGGTCCACGAGCACGTAGCGGTTGTTGCCCATGCCGAGCTCCCTCATGTAGGAGAGCTGACGCAGGCCGTGACGCGTCTCCATGCGCTCCACGAGGGCGTGGCGGTCCTCCTCCTTCATGGCATACACGAGGTCGACGCACGCCTGGTCAACCGCCAAGATGTCCGTGGAGGCGAGGATGCCCACGTTGGGCGTGACCACGGGCTCGGCCGCTGTTCCCTCGCAGTCGCAGGAGACGGACATGTTGCGCATCACGTTCACGAAGGTGATCTGCCTGCCGAAGTGGTCGCACACCGCCTTGGCGGACTCCATCATGCGCTCCATGAACTCCTCGTCCGAGATGTCCCACATGTCGTCCGAGCCGGGCGTGGTGTGGATCTCCCTCTTGCCGACCTTGCCGTCCGCGCAGCCGATGCCGATGTTCTTGGCCGAGCCGCCAAAGCCTCCCTTGGTGTGCCCCTTGAAGTGCGTGAGCACGACGAGCGAGTCGTAGTTGGCCAGGTGCGAGCCCATGTGCACCTCATCGAACCACTTGCCGCCCGCCACGGGAAGGGGCGTGGCACCCTCCTCGTCCAGGATGTCCACGGGAGCGAAGGTCCAGCCGTTGACCTCGAGGGTCGCACGGTGCTTCTCGGTGGTGTCGCGATCTCCAGCGTAGTAGCTGTTGGTCTCCACGATGGTGGCGTCCGGAAGGTCTGCCTCCAGGAGCTCGGCCACCCACGGGCGCGGGATGATGTTGGGGCCGTGCTGCTCCCCGGTGTGCAGCTTCACGGCCACCTTGCCGTCAATCCCGCCACTCACCTGCTCGTAAGCGCGGCGCAGACCCTCCGCGGAGAGGTCGCGCGTGAAGTAGACGATCGACTCGTTGCCCATGCGCTCCGCGTAGGGCACGTAGCGCTCGCCGCCGGTTCCGGGCTGGGGGTTCTTCTCGGCCATGACGCCTCCCGTCTTTAGAGTTTCCGTGACTCGTAGTATAAACTTTGGAGACGTTACGTTGCTTGTTTTCTGCCGAGAAGAACGTCAGGCGCCGCCAGCCCCGTCCCTCTCGCCCCGCCTGTACGCGGGCGCCGGGATGCCGTACCATTAATAACTCGATATTCCGCGCGGCGGCAGGAGGAGGCACATGGCCGAGAACGTCGAGGGCGTCCAGGGCGCCCACGCTGACGACCCGATCTTCCAGCAGGAGCAGGCCCACCTCACGGAGCTCTACGCCAAGCTCCTCCAGATCAGGGACGACCTCACCGAGGAGCTCGGCGCCGGCGAGGCAAGCGCGCGCCAGGACCTCATAGACATGTCCGAGGAGGTGCGCCTGGACTTTGGCGGCGCGGACGAGACCATCGAGACGCTCGCCGCGATCGAGGGCCTCAACGCCGTCATCGACGCCTACAACCAGCACCACGACTTCAACGTTGACAAGCTCCGCCGCGTGATGCTCCTGCTGCTGCAGCCCTACTTCGCCAAGGTCACGCTCGAGATGCGCCCGGGCCGACCGCCGCGCGACGTCTACATCGGCGCCGCCGGCATGACCGACGAGCGAAGCCGTCCCCTCGTGGTGGACTGGCGCTCCCCCGTGGCGGAGACCTACTACAACCAGCAGATGGGCCCCACGAGCTACGACGTCGACGGGAAGACCCGCACCGTGAACCTCCTGCTGCGCCGCCAGTTCGACATCGTGCGCGACCAGCTCAACATGTACTTCGACACCACGGTGGCCATCCAGGACTCCCTGCTGCTCGGCGCCCTCAAGAAGCACCACACGGAGAAGCTCCAGGCCATCACCGCCACCATCCAGCGCGAGCAGAACGAGGTCGTGCGCCACGAGGACGTGCCGGCGCTGCTGGTCAACGGCATCGCGGGCTCCGGCAAGACGTCGGTTCTGCTGCAGCGCATCGCGTTTCTCCTCTACCAGGAGCGCAAGACGCTCGACCCCAGCCAGGTGTGGCTCTTCACGCCCAACAGCGTCTTCGAGAACTACATCGACACCGTGCTGCCCTCCATGGGCGAGGCCAACCCCCAGACCTTCACCTGGCGCGCGTTCGTGGAGGCGCAGGGCGCCGGCGAGCGGGACCTCGGCCTCGACACCCCGCCCGAGGCGCTTCGGCGCATAGACGCCGCCGCGGGAGTCCTCGAGCTCGAGCCGGACGACCTGCGCGAGATTCGCCTCGACGGGGAGATCCTTCTCAAGCTGGGCCAGGTGCAGGGCGCCGTCCAGAAGTTCTCGCAGTTCCCGGTGGGACCACGCTTCACGGCGCTCGTGAAGGACGAGCTCCACGACCGCCTGGAGCGTCGCTTCACGCAGATGGCCAAGGACGAGGAGCTGCAGGAGGAGATGCTCGGCATGGACGTCGAGCAGCAGGTCGAGGTCTTTGGCGAGACCATCTCCCCCGAGGACGAGGCCCAGACCGTCGAGTACGCGCGCAGGCTGGTGGAATCGCGCTACGCCGCCGCGCACGACAAGATCGAGCGCCTGTCCTGGCTGCGCTTCGACCGCATTGGCATGCGCGTCCTGGGCAAGGGCGCCATCTCCGCCACCGAGTGGCTCTACCTGCGGCTCCTCTTCACCGGCACCGGCGAGAGGGACGCGCGCTTCGTCATGGTGGACGAGGTGCAGGACTACACCGAGGCCCAGCTCATGGTGCTCGCCAAGCACTTCTCGCGCGCACACTTCCTGCTGCTGGGAGACGAGCACCAGGCCATCTTCGAGGGGACCGCGTCCTTTGGCCGCATCGCGGAGATCTTCCGCGAGACCCACGGCAGCGTGGACGAGTGCCGCCTGCTCACGAGCTACCGCTCCTCCCCGGAGATCACCGCGCTCTTCACCGGTCTTCTCGAGAAGGACGAGCAGCTGCGCCTCACCTCCGTCCAGCGTGCCGGCGTGGAGCCCGTGATTCGCGCGTTCTCCGAGAAGGACGAGTACCTCGCCGCCCTGCGCGCCGCGGCGGCCGAGCCGGGCGAGGGCCTCACCGCCGTCATCGCCGAGTCCGACGCCCGCGTGAGCTGGCTCTCCAAGCAGCTCGGCGACGCCGTCCTCACGGTTGGCAGCAACACGGGGCTGCCCGCGACGGGCGTGGTGCTCCTCCCCCTGCGCGTGGCCAAGGGCCTCGAGTTCGACCACGTCATCGTGCCGGACGCCCAGGCCGAGGTCTACCCGGACACGCCGCTCGCGCGCCGGCGCCTCTACACCGCGCTCTCCCGCGCGATGCACCGCGTGACCGTGCTGGCCCAGGGGCCGCTCACCCCGCTGCTGTGAGCCGTTCTGTGAATTGGGGACAGTCCCCGATTCACAGAACGTGAGACAATGGGGCAACATCCGGCGCATGCGAGGAGGAACCATGTTCAGCCCCTTCCGCACCGAGCAGGGCACGCCCAAGACGATCGCCGAGGTCGAGTACGCCGACCTCGAGCAGCTGCGCGACCTCGAGGAGGGCTTTGCGCTGGAGCTCAAGCAGACCTTCTCGCCCAGCGTCCGCCGCAAGATCCCCAAGATCGTGGCCTCGTTCGCCAACTCGCGCGGCGGCTGGCTCGTGATAGGCGTCTCGGATGCCGAGAAGGACGTGTGCCCGGTGCCGCGCCCCGGGGCGGACGTGAGCCAGATGATCGGTGAGCTCTGCCGGCGGCACGTCTCGCCCGCACCGCGCTTCGTCGCGCGCTTCCTGCCCGACCCCGCCGCCCCTGAGCAGGGCGTCATTCTGGTGCAGGTGCTCGAGGGGGACTTCCCGCCCTACGTGGCCGACGGCGTCGTGGAGATCCGGGAGGGGTCCACCTCCGGGCCCGCCGCGGGCACCGCGCTCGTGGACCTCTACGACAAGGCGACGCGCAGGCGCCTCGAGGTGCGCGCCTTCTGCAAGCGCACCGTCTACTACCCCATGCCGGACGCCCGGCGCAGGGAGCTTCCCCTCTTCAATCTCTACCTCTTTAGGATGGGGCGCGCATCCGAGGAGTCCTTCTCGCGAGACCGCTCCAACGAGACCGTGGCCGCCATGCGCCTGGCCTTCAAGCGGCAGAGGCTCGACTGCCGCATCCAGCACGCACACGACAGCCTGGTCTTTCGCATCCCCGCCCGCGACGAGACCGTGGTGCCGCACTCCGCGATCGAGCTCTTCCCGGACGAGTCGATGAAGCTCTCCGTGCCCGCGGTGCTCCTCGAGGGGACGGAGCGCGAGCGCGCGCTCGCCACGATGACCGCACGCGCGCTCTTTCCACCGGCAGAGGGGGCGCGGCTCATAGACGCGGCCGCCACGCTCAGCCGCGTGAAGCGCATGGCAACGCTGCTCGACCGCTACGTGCGCGTGCGCGAGATTCCCTGGCAGGAGTACGCCGTGGCCTACGAGCTCGAGAACATGGCGGGCGTCACCCTCTGGTCCGATGACGAGACGTACCTCGCCTACGCCGAGAGGCACGGCGTGCTCTACTGCGCCACGACCGACTGCCTCTCGCGCGTGCGCTACCTGAGCGACGGCGCGCACGACACCTTCCGCGCGCGGCAGTTTGCGGGGAGCCACTTCTTCGAGGCGTGCGGCCTGCCGCTCGGCTCGCCCGACCCCGAGGACAACGCCCTCGTGGACGCCCTGCTCCGCTCCTGAGTCCGGTGGCCCAAGCGGGGACGGGCGACCCCGCTTGGGCCACCGGACTCACGCGTAGCGGCGCGCCGTCGCCAGCGTCTCGCCGACGTACCACCCACCGAAGAGAACGCAGTGCAGAAGCAGCGGCGCCAGCTGGTGAAGGCCCACGCGCTCCCGCCAGCCGTCCGCGAGCGGAGAGACCTCGTCGTAGCCGAGAAGGACCTCATCGAGAAACGGGTACCCAAAGAGCGCGAGCATCGCGAGGTCCGTCTCGGCGTGCCCGCCGTAGGCCATGGGGTCGATGAGGACGCCGCCCGTTGGGGAGGAGGGATCTGCGCCCCAGAGGACGTTGCCCGCCCAGAGGTCGCCGTGCAGCCGGGCGCAGACGACGCCCGCGTTGCGCACGAGCGCGGGCTGCGGCGCGTCGAAGTCGCCGCTGGCAAGGCGCGCGGCAACGCGCCCGAGAAGCGCCTCGTCGGAGGCGTCAAAGTCGCCCCGGTCCATGAGCGTCCGCACGTAGTTCATGATGCGATGCTCGGCGAAGAACGCGCCCCAGCTCGCAGCCGCGTCCTCGCGCGCGACGTAGGGGGTCCTGGCGCGGCCGCACCACGGCTTCCCCGTCCAGCCGTCGGGCGGACAGCCGTACCACGGGGCGCCCTCGGCGTGCGTGCGCGCGAGCGCGGCGCCAATCCGGCGCGCGGCCGCGGCGGAGGGGGCGCAGGTCGTCACGCGCTCCTCGGCGAGCTCGTTCTTATCGACGCTTAGGACGCGTGCCACCCGGATGCCGCCGCGGGGCTCCGCCTCCGCCAGCCACCGCAGAGCCGCGGCCTCCCCGGGAAGGTTGTCACCGTAGCCAGCCGTCTTGACGAATGCGTCCTCCATCGCGCCCCCTTTGTGCAGCTTTTCTCGCGGCTCGCTTCCATGGGTACAATAGTGCCCCAATCGCCTGACCGAAAGGACCCCCATGGCCGGCATCAACTACCAGACCGCACGCTTCGAGGCCTCGTACGGCACCGTGGCGCAGCTCCCCGCCTCGACCACGCCCGAGGTCGCCGTTGCCGGCCGCTCCAACGTGGGCAAGTCGTCCCTGCTCAACAAGCTCTTCAACCGCAAGGGCCTGGTCAAGGTCTCCAGCACCCCCGGCAAGACGGCCAACATCAACTTCTTCGACGTCGACGGGATCCGCTTCGTCGACCTCCCCGGCTACGGATTTGCCAAGGTCTCCCAGAAGGAGAAGCAGCGCTGGGCCGACCTCATCTCCGGCTACTTTGCGCAGGAGCGCAGCTTCAACCTCGTAATCGCGCTCGTGGACATCCGCCACGACGCGCAGAGGCTCGACCACGAGATGGTGGGCTTCCTGAAGGAGAGCGAGCTGCCCTTTGTGGTGGCGCTCACCAAGGCGGACAAGCTCGGGCGCTCCAAGCAGGACCAGCAGGCGGCCACCATCGCCAGGCAGCTCGGCATCGAGCGCGACCAGCTCGTGGTGACGTCCTCGGAGACCGGGCAGGGCATCGACGAGCTGCGCCGCCTCATCGCCGACGCCTGCCTGTAAATTGGGGACGTGTTTTTTCGCGCAGACCCAAATGCAGGTGGCCCAAACGGGGGCAGGCGACCCAAGGGGGG
>CALUJT010000085.1 GCA_944321005.1 uncultured Atopobiaceae bacterium
GATCTTGCCGCCGGGCTTGAGGGCCTTGACGGCGTCCTCGAACGTCTGGCAGCCGCCGCCGGCCACGATCACGCGGTCGACGCCCTTGCCGTCGGTCATCTCGAGGACCTGGTCGGCGATCGGACCGTCCTTGTAGGAGATGAACTCGGTGGCGCCGTAGCCCTTGGCGGCCTCGACGCACTTCGGGCGCGTGCCCACGGCGATGATGCGCGAGGCGCCGCGCAGGTTGGCGCCCGCCACGCTCATGAGGCCGACGGGGCCGATGCCGATGACGAGGACCTCGTCGCCAAACTGCACGTCGGCGAGCTCGACGCCGTGGAAGCCGGTCGGGACCATGTCGGAGAGCATGCAGGCGTCGACGGGGTTGATGTTCTCGGGCAGGTGGGCGAGGTTGCCTTCGGCATCGTTGACGTGGAAGAACTCGCCGAAGACGCCGTCCTTGAAGTTGGAGAACTTCCAGCCCGCGAGCATGCCGCCGGAGTGCATGGAGTAGCCGGCCTGGGCCTCGAGGGAGTTCCAGTCGGGGGTGATGGCGGGGATGAGGACCTTGTCGCCGGGCTTGAAGTCGCGGACGAGCTCGCCGACCTCGTCGACGACGCCGCAGGCCTCGTGCCCCAGAATCATGTTGTGGCGCTCGCCGATGGCGCCCTCCCAGAGCGTGTGCACGTCGGACGTGCAGATGGCAACGGCCAGAGGACGAACGATGGCGTCCATCGGCCCGCACGCCGGGCGCTCCTTCTCGATCCAGCCGGACTCGCCGATCTTGAGCATTGCGTAACCCTTCATGGGCACACCCCTTTCGGTCGGTGGTTCCCTGCCCCCGCGGCGCGGAGGCCCTACCCGGTCCAGTACCCACCATCGCGCTCCGGCAAACCCTCGGAACCGCAAGTGACATATGCGGTACCGCAAGTGGCAATTCACGCAGGTGGGGGCGGGCCCCGGACGCAAGAGGGGCTCGCGAGAGGCTCGCGGTCATAAGTGAGCGGCAGCACGTCTGCAAATTGGGGACAGTCCCCAATTTGCAGGCCTAGATCGAGAGCTCGTAGCGGCTGCCCACGAAGTAGTGGCGACCCATGCAGACCGGGCGGTCCCCCGCGTCCACGAAGGAGACGTTGGCTCGCAGCATGGCGTCTCCCACCGAGATCCCCAGGAGTGCGGCCTGCTCGGTCGTGGCCTTGACCGCGGTGATGTTCCAGTCCTTTGCCGAGGCGGGCCTGCGCCCCGTGGCGACCTCGATGGCCGAGAAGAGCGACGTGTCCTCGAGCTGCGCCGTCAGCAGGTCGCGCCCCTCGTCGTAGGGGACGAACATGTTCTCGTCGCAGACGGAGAGGCCATCGGCCGTGCGCACGCGGTGCACGTAGACGAGAAGGGCGTCGGGCCCAAGGCCAAAGAACTCCTGCTCGTGCGGGCGCGCCGGCACGATCTGACGCTCCACGAGGTGCGCCCCCGGAACCACGCCCGCCTCCTCGCAGATCTCCGAGAAGCTCCTGGACGCCTTGGACTGTGACAGGCGCCGCATGAGGTGCGGCCTGCCCACGAAGGTGCCGCGCCCCTGCATCTTGGTGAGGTATCCGTCCGAGCAGAGGTCCTCGATGGCGCGGCGCACGGTGATGCGGCTCACGCCGTACTCCTCGCTGAGCTCCGCCTCCGAGGGGATCTTCTCGTCTGTCTTGTATGTGCCGTCCTTGATCGCGGCCTTGATGTCATCGTAGATCCGCTGGTAGAGCGGAGCGGTCTTGTTGGTGGCCATGGCGGTGCTTCCCGGTCGATCTTGTCATATCGTATGAGACATCATACGCCTACATTACCCCGTGTTATGTAAGGGATGCCCCGTGGACCAGGCCAATGATCTCCGAGAGTCGGCGGATGCGCAGATGTGCCTGCGACTGATCGAGCACTACGCCCTTTGGAGGCATAAGAGCGCAGGTCAGAGCACCTGCCTCAACGCCAGCCGCGATGCCGAGGGGAGAGTCCTCCACCACGAGAGCCTCGTGCGGCTGTATCTCCAGCGCAGCCATCGTTCGCAGGTATATGTCAGGGTCTGGCTTGTAGGCGGAGCACTCGTCACCGGAGATGATAAAGTCCACGAGCTCCCGCGCGCCAATCTGGTCGACGAACTCCTCTATGAGCGAGCGATACGAGGACGAGCATATCGCCACCTTGGCCCCGCCGCCCCTAAGTGCCGAGAAGACCGGACGGGCCTGCGGATTTGCCACCTCCGCCCAGGGTGTGGGGTGCTCGTCGGAGTAGGCGCGGTACTCCCGGTGCAGTCGCTCGCGCAGCGCGTCGTTGCCCGGCACGAGCCGCTCCCAGATCTCGCCATCATTCGAGCCGGTCCCGTCGAAGGCGGGGTCCACGTCCACGCCCCTCCCCTGCAGAAAGCGAATCCGCCGCCGGTTGTAGAACGTCTCCGTGAACGCCAGGACGCCGTCCATGTCAAAGAGAACCGCCTTGATCACGTTCTTCTCCCTTTGTTCGTGTTCCTTGGCCCGCGTACGCAAGGGGGACGGACGCTCGCACGCCCGTCCCCCGCTGTCAAGCTGCCTGTCGCGCCGCGAGGCGGCGCAGGAGAACTAGTACTCGAGCTTCCACATGTAGCGGCGCTTGGTCAGCGGGTGCTGACGGGCGTCGGCGAGGTGCTCGGCGAAGACGCGCATGACCGCGGTGTGGACGATCGGGTTGAAGTAGGTGGCCACGGAGGAGGGCACGCAGCCGGAGAGGCCGAAGTCCTTGGCGTCGATGACCACGTAGCGGGCGTCAAAGCGCTGCAGGAAGGTGAGGGCGCGGGCATCCATCTTGCGGGTGGCGCCGTCGGCCATGAACAGCACGAAGTTGTGCTTGTCGTCCGTGAGCTCGAAGGGGCCGTGGAAGAACTCGCCGGAGTTGAAGTTGCCGGAGTTGATCCACTGCATCTCCATCATGAGGAACATGGAGGTGGAGTAGGCGACCTTCTCGCTCGCGCCGGAGGCGAGGAAGTGGATGCAGTCGTCGTCCTTGTGCTCCTGGGCCCAGGCCTCGGCGACCTTGCCCACGGACTGGGCGGCGTTCTCGGCGCACTCGAAGACGTGCGCGAAGCCCTGGACCATCTCGTCATAGTGGTCATAGCCCTCGACCTGCTGCAGGATCTCGAGCGCCACGGCGATGGCGTAGCCCATCTTCTCGGTCTTGGCGGCGTAGTTGGCCTCGAAGCCGTGAACGATCACGTGGTCGACGCCCTTGGTGAGCGCGGAGCCGGCAGCGTGGGTGATGGCCACGACGGGGGCGCCGGCGGCCTTGGCGGTCTTGTTGGCCTCGACGGTCTCGGGGGTGCCGCCGCCGAGCGAGCAGGTGATCACGAAGGTGTTGGGGCCGAGCCAGGCGGGCGTGTCGTAGTTGAACTCGTTGGCCGTGAAGATCTGGACGTTGAGCGTCTTGGTGTTGTTGGCGAGGAAATACTTGGCCGGGTAGAGCTCGGACATCGAGGCGCCGCAGCCGACGAAGGCGACGGAGTCGATCTGGTGGTTGGACAGGATGTCGGCGACGATCTGCTTGGGCTGGTTGAGGTCGATCTCGTACATGTTCTTCCCTTTCTCTCTCCGCTTGCGCGGGGCTTGTGGGTTGGTTGGAGCGCTTTGGGACTGGACGGGGCTATGCCAGGACGCCGAGGGCGGAGAGGATGACGCCGCCCACGATGGCGATGACGAGCAGCCAGCCGGTCCCGACGTTCTTCTTGATGAGCCAGTACATGAGGCCGGTGAGGGCGAGCGGGATCATCTGGGGCATGATGGAGTCGAGGATGTCCTGGATGACCACGGTACCGTCCGAGAAGACCGCGGGGGTCGTGGCGCCCACGAGGGTGGCGATCATGCCGCCCACGGCCATGAGGCCGACGATGCCGCACACGTACATGACCTTGTCCATCAGGTTGCCGCTCTGCATCTTCTCGAGGTACTGGTGGCCGCCCTCATAGCCGAGCTTGGCAGCGAACCAGGTGATGAGCACGGACGGCACGATGGAGATGACCATCGCGAGCACGGGGCCCATCATCGAGCCCTGCTGCGCGAGGCTGACGCCCAGACCAAAGGCGATGGTGCGGATGGTGCCCTGGAAGAAGGAGTCGCCGATGCCGGAGAGCGGGCCCATGAGCGTGGTCTTGACCGCGTTGATGGTGTCGGGGTTGAAGCTCTTGGGATTCTCGGCGAGCTGCTCCTCCATGGAGGCGGAGAGGCCGAGGACGAAGGCGCTCGTCTGCGGGGTGCAGTTGTAGAACGCCATGTGCCTGCGGTAGGCCTCCTTCTTGGCCTCGAGCTGCTGCGGGTCCTTCTCGTTGGGGTAGCAGCGGTCGAGCGTGGGCACCATGCCATAGAGGAAGCCCATGTTCATCTGGCGCTCGTAGTTCCAAGAGTCCTGGATGGCCCAGCTGCGCCAGAAGAACTGCCAGAGCTTGCGGTTCTTGGAGACGTTCGTGTCTGCCATGGTAGTTCCTCCTTTACTCGTCGTCCTCGAGGGGGTCGTAGTCGGGGTCCGCGGTGGCAAGCGCCGCGCCGTCACCCTTGCCAAACTTCAGGTCCATGAGGATGAGGGCCAGGATGACGCCAAGGGCGGAGACGGCGATGACCGAGAGGCCCAGGTAGGAGGCGAGGAGGAACCCCAGCAGCAGGAAGATCGTCATGCCCTTCTTGATCATCAGCGAGAGAAGGAGGGCAAGTCCGTAGGCGGTGAGAATCTTGCTGGAGACGTTGAGGCCGTTGGAGAGCCACTCGGGGATGAGATCGACGACGGCCTGGACGATGTCGGTGCCCACGAAGACAGCCACGAAGACCGGGATGAAGTACATGAGCGAGTAGAGAATCGTGCCGGCGACGATGTGCATGGAGTAGGCGGCGCGGAACCTGCCGTCCTCGATCGCGGCGTCGGCCACGTGGGTGAGCGCTGCGATGATGGAGCGGAAGACGATGCCGAGCAGCTGGCCGAGCACGGCGACCGGGATGGCAATCGTCATGGCCGTCTCCGCGGAGGCGCCGGTGAGGCAGGCGAAGGCGGAGGCGACGATGCCGCCGAGGACCATGTCGGGCGGGACGGCCGCGCCGACGGAGACGAGGCCCATGCTCACGAGCTCGGTGGCGGCGCCGACGGCAAGGCCGGTGGCCGGGTCGCCGAGCACGATGCCCACGAGCGTGGCGCCGACGAGCGGCTGCTCGAAGTTCAGGCGGCCGAGCAGGCGCGAGTCGAGCATGCAGAACATCGCGACGAGGCCAACGAGCACGGCGTTGACGAACATGTTCATGCGTAACTCCTTTCGGTTGCGCTAGGTGATTCAAAAGGGGTCTGTCCCCTTTTGAATCATTTGAGCGGGGAGGTGATGTCGACGCGCTTCTGGGTGGGCGTCTGCTGGACGTAGAGCTCGACGCCCAGCTTGAGGAGCTCGTTGACGTCCGCCTTCTGAGAGGCGTCGAAGAAGACCGAGCTGTCGGAGCCGCCGACCTGCTCGGCGCCGTCGTGGTTGGCGGTGGCGCCCAGGTTCACGGCGTCGAACCTGTAGGAGCGGTTGAACTCGAGCAACTCGCGCGTATTGCCAAAGACAAACATCACGTTCTCGCCCAGGGTGTTGAGCTTGGCCATCTTGGAGAGGGCGCGCTCGACGGTGAAGACGTTCAGGCGCACGCCGGAGGGCTTGGCCAGGCGCAGGGCGCTCTTCTTCACCTCGTCGCCCGCAGCGTCGTTATCAACGACGATGATGCGCTCGGCGCCGACCTTGGTGACCCAGGAGAAGACGACCTGACCGTGCAGCAGGCGGTAGTCAAGACGCACGAGGTTGATCTTGGCGGGGCCGGCAGAGGCCACGGCGCGGGCCTTCTTGGCGGGCGTCACCGCACCTGCCACCACCACGGGGTTGGCCGAGCAGTCGCGCAGTCCTTCTCGGCTCGCCTTGATGAGCTCGACGAGCTCCTCGTTGGTGAGCGGCTCCACGGCGGCGGCGAGCTCGATCACGAACGGCATGTTCATGCCGGCGATGACGGTGAGCTTCTCGTCTGCCGCACCGAGCGCGACCATCTCGTTGTTGACGCTGCTGCCGAGCATGTCCGTGCAGACGTAGACCTTGTCGGCAGCATCGAACGAGTCGATGAGCGCCTGCACCTTGGAGGTGATGGGGTCCTTGTCGTCACGAGCGAGGGAGACGACGTGCACGTTGGACGCGTCGCCCAGCACCATGGAGAGCGTGTCGCGCATGCCGTCCGCAAGACCGCCGTGCGTCGCCAGGATGATCTGGTTCATGGCCACCTTCCTTTCTTTGTATCCGAGATGTGTGGTTCTGACGTGGCCGTAGGGCCACAAATCCCAGGCGCCTCTGCAGCGACGCGAAAGATTTCTCAGGGTTCCCGGGCGCCGGCACCAGAGGGGGAGATGGGCCGGCGCCCGGTGAAGGAGGCGTGCTAGTACTCGACCTTCCACATGTAGCGGCGGGTCATATAGTCCTTGTGCGTGGTCTTGGAGAGCGCGCGCATGTACACGTTGTTGAGAACCGGCGAGAAAAGAATGTGGTTGAAGTACTCGGAGACCTCGTCGGGCAGGTCGTTGAGGCCGATCTCCTTGCCGTCGAGCACATAGAGGTTCTCGCCCGCGTAGCGGTCGAGGAAGGCGAGGGCGCGCTCGTCCGCCGCGCGGCAGCGGCCCACGCTCATGAGCAGGAAGATGGGCTTGGCCTTGTCCACCACCTCGAAGGGACCGTGGAAGAACTCGCAGCAGTTGACCGTTGGCGAGTCGATCTGCAGCATCTCCTCGATGTTGCAGATGGAGAAGATGTACGCCGAGCCGTAGGCCGGGCCGCTGCCCATCACGTAGATGGTCTTCTCGCCCGCCATGCGCTCCGCCCACGCGGCTGCGAGCGGGGCCGTGTAGTCAACGGCCTTGCGATAGATAGCGTCCACGACGTCAAAGGCGGCCATGGCCCTGTCGTAGTTTGCATAGCCCTCGGTCTGGGCGAGAAGGGCCATGGCGATCTGCAGGGCGATGCTCGAGTTCACGCGCTCGGTGCGGGACTCGTCGAGCGCGATGCTCTCGTAGGCAATCTTGTGGTCACAGGTGGCCGTGAGGTCGGACTCCTGGACGTAGAGGGCGATGGTGGCGGCGCCGCGGTCGCAGGCCACCTGGGCGGCCACGCAGGTCTCGGGCGTGCCGCGCATGGAGGTCAGCACGCAGAGGCAGTGCTCGTCCACGTACGGCGGCGTCGCGAGGACGAACTCGTTGGAGGTGTGCATCTCGGTGGGGATGGTCCTGCTCTCACGCTGCAGGAAGTAGTTTGCCGCCCAGTGCCCGCCAAAGGAGCCGCCGGCTGCAATCCAGATGACACGCCTGATCTCGTGCTGCTCGAGCACGCTCTTCACGACGCTGGCGACCTCGTCCTGAATCCTCATTTTGGCTCCTTTGCTGGGGCGCATTCGCCCCCTCGGCCTTCCGCTTACCGAGATTATCATCATAGTCGTTATATACGTCTAGTATGATTCATGACAAGGCGGGGAAATGCTCGTGAACGGTAGGTAAATCCGGGAGGAACGGTCATGAAGGGCAGAAGAAGGGGTGCGGACAGGCCGAGAAGAACGGCGAACGAGGAGGAGCTCGCGGAGGCGCGGGTGGACCCCGACCGGGCGGCACCCGCCTACGAGGGGCATGCCGTGCTCCAGGGAGAGTCGCTGGTCAGCGAGGACGAGGAGGAGGCGAGCCTCCGCAAGCTGCGCAAGCGCGACCAGCCGAGCCTCGTGCGGCTCGTAATCTCTCTCAACGTGGGCGCCCTGCTCTGCGCCTTCGCCTACGTGGCGTTCCAGGCGCCCAACAACTTTGCCATCGGGGGCGCGTCGGGCTTCTCGATCGTGCTCTCCACGCTCGTGCCGGCGCTGCCCAACGACGTGTCGCTGTGGATCGTCAATGCGGTGCTCGTGGTCGTGGGCCTGCTTCTCGTGGAGCGGAAGGCGGTCTTCTGGAGCGTGGCGGCGTCCGTAGCCATTCCGGCCTACACCTCGATTCTCCAGGCAATCATGCCCGTGACGGGGTCGCTCACGGGGGACATGTGGATAGACCTCTGCTGCACGGTCCTGCTCATCGCCCTGGGCAACGCCATCGCCTACAACGCCGGTGCCTCGACGGGAGGGACGGAGATTCTGGTCATGGCGCTCACGCGGCACACGAGCCTTCCGGTTGGGCACGCCGTGGCGGCGGCGAACGCCGTGGTGGCTGCCTCAGGCGTCGCGCTCTACGGAGCGCGCGTGGGCGTCTACTGCATCGTGGGCCTGGTGCTTCAGACCGTCATCGTGAACGGCGTGCTCGAGGACCTCAAGTGCCACAAGGTCTGCACCGTCATCTGCCGGCAGCCCGCGCGCGTCGAGGAGTTCATCGTGCGCGAGCTCAGCCGCACCGCGACGATAAGTTACGGCTACGGCGCCTACTCAGGCAGGCGCGTGGCCCAGGTCATGACCGTCCTCACGCGCGCGGAGGCGCTGCGGCTGCAGCGCTACGTCCGCAGCCTGGACGAGAACGCCTTCATCACGTACGTGACCACGTCG
>CALUJT010000086.1 GCA_944321005.1 uncultured Atopobiaceae bacterium
ACCCCTCGCGGCACCGCCCCTCGCATCGCACGAGCGGGCAAACCCCGCAGGAACACCCCTGTCCCCTCGCTGTCCTCTCCCCTCACGAGCCCCCACAGCCCCGGCGCCGGCAGGTCAGGCGCCGGGGTTGACAGTTTGACCTGAGCAAATCGTCAACCCCGTTCGCCCGGGAACCGCTGCCTCCTGCGAACACCTCCGCCCCTCGGGGCCCTCCAAGCGCCTCCCATCTCCTTAAGATGGCGTTATGGTTCCTGAAAAAGGAGGTGGTCCTTCATGAGTGGACACGGGTTCCCACGGCGGCGCGACGGCCTCTCACAAAGACGCGGTGGTCTCTCGGCCTGCGTTCTTGCGGCGCTCCTCGCCGTGGCGTTCGTTCTTCTGGCCGCGCCTGCGCAGGCGTTGGCAATCGGCACCTACGAGGACGGCTCGGCCGGCTTCTTCGAGTGGCTGGGCGAGACTGATGCCGCCACAAAGGTGAAGGACGCCCGCAACGGCACGATTCACAACGAGAGGAACTTCGACAGGAACATCGGCTCCTACCAGAAGATCAGTCCCGACAACAGCCGCAGCGCTTTCAACCTGGACAACATGCGCCAGTCGCTCGGGATCATGGAGAAGTGCAACTCTCTGCGCGCGCGTCATGGCCTCGATCCCCTCACGGTGGACCCGTCCCTCATGGCCATCAGCCAGATTCTGGCCAATTACTCGAGCGTCGTGAACCAGCACGCCTCCGTCTTCGAGGTGGGCGAGAACTACGTCATCTCAGATGCCGACTTCAACGTGGACCAGGCGTTCAGAGTCCTCTACGACGAGGAGAAGAGCAAGTGGGAGTCCTCGGAGTTCAGCGCCGCGCGCCAGTGGTTCGACGGCTACGAGGCGGAGCACGGCTTCAACGCCGCCCTCAACAAGCTTGCCACTACGTATCCCACGGCGTTCAATGAGGCGGGCCACTACCTCAACATCATCAACCCCGAGTACGTGACCACGGGCTCCGCTCACGTCGCGGGCGCCCTGGACGGCTCCAACAGGGACCTCATGGAGCAGTCGTTTGGCCTTAGGACCCGCGGCAAGAACACCTACACCGTGGACAGGTTCGAGGAGCTCCTCGAGGAGTATCTCGACCTCATCGGCGCCGGCGACCCGGGCCCCGGCCCCGTGGACCCGGACGAGCCCTCTCCCGGCAGCCACAAGCTCAGCTACGTGCAGCCCGCGGCCGGCGGCACCATGGACATGTACATCGACGAGTACCAGTCCCCCGGCGAGAGCGTCTGGCTCGAGCTGCAGGTCTTCCCGGGCTACTACATAGACAACATCTATGCTGACGGCGTGGACCTGATCACCTGGAGCGAGTACGCCAACGAGCCGGGAACCTACTCCATCCACTTCACCATGCCGGATCAAGACGTCACCGTCTACGCCATCCTCGCCAAGGAGGGCGTCGAGGGGGACGAGAAGTACAGCGTCAGCGTGGGGAGCGCCTCGCACGGCAAGGTGTCCGTCGATTACGCCGAGGCCCCCTTCGGCTGGATGGTCACCGTCTTCGCCACGCCGGACGCGGGCTACAAGGTGGGCACCATTACCGTCACCGACGCTTCCGGTAAGTCCGTCCCAACGGGTGAGCACAACGGCCAGACCGTCTTCTTCATGCCCGAGTCCAACGTCACCGTGAAGGCGGCCTTCGTTCCGAACGAGGAGCTCTCCATAACCGTGAACAAGTCCGCGCACGGTCGCGTGACCGTGGACCCCAGCACGGGCGTCAAGGCGGGCGACCGCGTGACCGTGGCCCTCTGGCCGGACAACCTCTACATAGTCAAGTCCGTCAAGGTGACCAACGCCTCCACCGGGGAGAGCGTGAAGCTCTCCGGCTCGGGAGCCACCCGCTTCTTCACCATGCCGGACGCCAGCGTGAGGCTCGAGGTTATCTTTGGGTCCATGTTCGGCGACGACGAGGACCTGCCCACCAGGTTCTCCGACGTCCACGAGGGCGAATGGTTCGTCGACTCCGTGAAGTGGGTCTCCGACAAGGGCATCATGAACGGCGAGGGCGACGGAACGAGCTTCAACCCCAACGGCAAGCTCGACCGCTCTGCCATGGCTCAGCTCCTCTACAACATGGAGGGCAAGCCCTCGGTCGACCAGGGCCTCGTGACGCGCTTCCCCGACTGCTCCGTGGGCGCTTGGTACTCCAGTGCCGTGGCCTGGGCATGCAAGCAAAATGTCATGACGGGCTACGAGAACGGTAACTTTGGTATCAGCGACAAGATCACGCGCGAGCAGTTTGCCACCGTTATCTGGCGCATGGCCGGCGAGCCCACCAGTACCGGCGACCTCTCCACCTTCCCGGATGCGAGCTCCGTCAGCGAGTTCTCCTACAACGCCCTGAGATGGGCCGTGGCCAAGGGCATCATCACCGGCGATGGAGGCAAACTGAGCCCCGCCAAGGAGCTCTCCCGCGCCGAGGCAGCCACGATGCTCATGCGCTGGAAATCCTAGCCGCAAAACCCGACAGGGTGTCAGGGCAGCTTGTCAGATCCAAGTGCGAGGGGCCGTCCAAGGTGGGCGGCCCCTCGTCTCTTGAGATTAGTTGCACATGGCGAGAAGAACCGTGTGCTCGCCGCGTCAAGCCATACGGACTCAAACGCGCGAACAAAACCCCAGATAAAAGCGGCCCCGGGTACATAACGCCGTCCGCCGACGGTTCGTCCCCCGCACCGAAGCGTCGACCTCACTCATGCTGCAGCCTCCTGAAAATCGAGGTACGCGACAATGCGACCGCAACGGAGGCCCGCCATGAGGAAAACGACCCTCGTCCTTCTCGCTCTCGTTGCCACGCTGCTGGCTCTGCCGGCGCAGGCGCTGGGAGGTGAGGCGGTCACCGCGCCCACCCGGGCAGACGCGTCCGTCCCGGGCGTCCAGACCGTCTCCGACACCAGCGTCAACCCAGCTCACGCGGACCTACCCGATGCCGCGCGAGAAGCCGCGCGCGACGGCGTGGCCACCACGGAGGACGGCGCAGAGCTGCTCAGCGGCCCGTCCTTCTCCTCCCGGGCGGAGGCCGCGGCGTATCTAAAGGAGCGCGGCTTGGCGCGCGACTCCTTGATCGAGTTCACGCTCTATGACGATGGGGTGACGTCCGGTACCGTGGTGCCCATCGCCCACAGCCTCTTTGCCACGGCAACCGCTGAGGATCCCTCTGACCCCAAGGCGGGCGACTACCTGCGCTTCCACTACGTCGAGTACCACGTGGACTGCACCTTCAACGAGTTCTTTGGCTGGTGCACGTTTACCTACACCTTCACGTGGGCGTCCAGCGCCGCGGAGGAGCGTGCCGTCGACCAGGCGGTGCCCGGACTGCTTGCGAGCCTGGGCGTCACCGGCAAGAGCGAGTACCAGAAGGCCCTGCTCATCCATGACTGGATCGTCCTCAACGTGGACTACGACCTCGTCCACCTGGACGACCCGGTCTGGGTGCGTGACCGTTCCGCCTACGGGGCGCTCGTGACCCGCTCTGCCACCTGCAACGGCTTTTCAACGCTCTACTATCTCCTCTGCCGCGAGGCCGGCGTCTCCACCCGCGTAATCACGGGCATGGGCAACGGCGGCCCCCACGCCTGGAACATCACCCGGATAGGCGGCTCCTGGTACAACGTGGACACCACGTGGGACGAGAACAACACGCACGGCAGCGCTCCCACCAGAATCTACTTCCTCAAGTCCCCCGCGGACTTCCCGCGCCACCAGCGTGACGCCGAGTTCGAGACCGCGTCCTTCCACGCGGCGCATCCCATGTCCTCCGTCTCCTACGACCCCGCGTGGGACGTCCCGTCGGCGCCAGAGCCCGAGCCCGTGCCCGAGCCAGAGCCAGAGCCAGAGCCCCAGAGCATAGCCGGCTTTTCCCTGGGCGGCCTGCCGGATAACGCCGTCCTCTGGACAGGTTCCGCGATAGAGCCTCGTGTCACCCTCACCGCCCCGGACGGCACCGTGCTTGGCCAAGGGAGCGACTACACCGTCTCCTACGCCAACAACGTGCTTCCCGGCACGGCAACGGTTACGCTCACCGGCATCGGCGACTACAGGGACTCCGTGACCGGCAGCTTTACGATAGCGTGGTCCCCCGAGTGCGGCCGCTTCATAGACACCCCCGAGAGCGCCTGGTACGTGCAGCAGGGCGTGATCGACTACGTCTCCGACAACGGCATCATGGGCGGTTACAGCGGAGACCAGTACGGGTGGTTTGGCCCGGAGGACCAGATTACCCGCGGCATGGTGGCCACCCTTCTCTACCGCCTTGCCGGCGAGCCGCCCGCCTATGGCGCGGACCCCTTCTCCGACGTGGACTACAACATGTTCTACGGCGACCCCATCACATGGTGCCGCTACAACGGCATCATCAGCGGCTACGACGAGCGCCGCTTTGGGCCGGACGACCCGGTGACCCGCGAGCAGCTGTCCAAGATGCTCGCGGAGTACGCGCGCCGCATCCACCGCATAGACGTCTTCTCCGACTGTGCCGCCGCGTCTGCCTACGCGGACTGGGACGGCGTCTCCGCGTTCGCCATCGAGTACATGGGCTGGGCCGTGGACAAGGGCATCATGAGCGGCAAGGTCACCTCTGCGGGAACACTTCTCGCCCCCACGAGCACCGCTACCCGCGCGGAGGCGGCAAAGATGATCATGGTGCTTGACCGTGACGTGGTGGACGCATTCGTGAAGACCGAGCCCTGGGTGGCCCATCAGGATGGTATCTCCTATCTCGTCTTTGCGGGCACAGAGGGCTACATAGACGACGACTGGTACACCTCCGAGCAGTTTGACGCTAACTTCCGCTATGTGGGGAGGGGTGCGTATGCCCTTGGGGTTGCGGGCGCGTCGGGCGACCTGGTACTGCCCGCAAGCGTGGACGGCCTGCCCGTGGTCTACGCGAACCTCGAGTTCCAGGGATTCACGTCCATCGATGCAAGCGAGTGTCCTGAGCTCGTATACCTGGACGCCTACGGAAACGAGCTCGAGCGGGTGGACCTCTCGGGTTGCGCGGAGCTCAGAGAGCTTGTGGTGAGCAGTAACTACCTGATTGAACTCGATGTGCGGGACAGCCCACTCCTGGAGCGCCTGGAGGCGCGCTACAACAATATAGAGGCAATCGATGTGACCCACTGCACCGAGCTCACCTACCTCGACGTGGACGGAAACAACCTGGAAGAGCTGGATGTGAGCCGTTGCTCCAAGTTGGAGACGCTCAGCGCCGAGCAAAACCGCCTTCGCGAGTTTGATGTGAGCGCCTGCACGGGCCTCGCCTATCTCGGCTGCGGGCACAACCTCCTTACGAGGCTCGACATCAGTGGCCTGAACGACCTCGACTACCTCTACTGTGAGGATAACCTCATCCAAGACACCTCCGATCTAGAATCGTGGCTGGCCCAGGGCGGCCACGAGGGGGCGGTCCTGCCCCAAGCCGAGTAGGGACCTAGAAGAAAGGGCGAGAAGAACCAAGCTCGCGGCGAGAAGAACCGTGTGAGGGGCAATCAAAAGAGCCGGGAGGCGTAAGGCCTCCCGGCTCTCGCGTACCTAATACATAAGAGATGTGGAGAGATGGGGGCCCGAACCTGAAAAACGTGGAGTGGGACGGGCGTGATACGTGGGGGAGGGGTTAAGAGAAAGGTTCAGGCATGTGACAAAAGATGGACGCAAGATTTCATCGGAGTAACAAAAGGTAGGCGTGGGAAAAAGAGGTCTGGAAGAACAATCAAAGGAGGGCCAAGGGGCGTACGCGGAGCTATGTTTAAATAACGAGCAGCTAGTATGTGCTAGACTGAATTTGCGCAAATGCGAATCGAGCGGTTGAGGCTGACGTGTGAGCGGGCGTTTTGCTCGGATAACGGTCAGAATCCCAAGAGAAATTGAATTTGCGCGTGACTCCGCTCGGAACAAGTGATAGTATGCCCCAAGGATGCAGACACATTGCCTGCGCGCTTTGCCGTCTCAAAGTTGCGAGCAAGGCGGCAAAGTGGGATAATGGCGCCTGTGTCCAAGGTTTCTAGATTGTCTTTTGAAAGGAGACAACGCATGACAGCTTGCAGGAACAAGGCCAGGGGCGCGGTCGTCGCCGCCCTCGCCGGCGCGCTCACCCTGGGCGCCGCGCCGGTCATGGCGCTGGCGGTCGACGGCGCGGGCCTGATGGCCAACGACAGCGCCGGCGTGGTCCGCGCGGACGTGACCTACTGGTCCGAGCCGGAGGCCGAGTACACCTACACCGGCTTCGGCATGGGCCCGGTGCCCAAGACCATCGAGGTCGTCAACGAGGACTACGAGGACGTCGTCAGCATGCTGCCCGCGAACACGGCGGACCGCGTCGACGGCGCGTTCTACTTCTACTACATGGCGCTCGACGGCGGCACCGTCGACCCCGGCGAAGTCGTCTACCTCGACGAGAAGGGCAACGAGAAGAACGTCGTCGGCACGCAGGTGCGCGTGGGCGGCAGCGGCGAGTTCTGCATGCCCCGCAACGCGGGCAAGTACGCCGTGCTGGTCGGCCAGTGGCACAAGGGGAACGGCATGGGCACCTGGACCTACGTCCGCACCGCCGACACCTTCGACATCGTCGGCCAGCCCCTCGACTCCGCGACCCTCTGCGACGGCCTCGACGCCACGGACACCGAGTTCAACTACACGGGCGTGAACGGCTCCACGACGGTCGAGAAGATCCTCGAGCGCGTCAACGTCTCCCTCGACGGCTACATCCTCGACAAGGGCGAGGACGGCCTGGTGAGGCTCGAGCTCTGGGAGAAGGGCGGCGACGAGGCGCTCAAGGGCGACATCGAGATCTCCATCGGCAAGACCTACGTCGTGAAGGTCATCGGCGAGGACGGCAAGGCCTTCCAGGGCCAGAGCGCCGACAAGGAGTTCACGCTCCAGAGGATGGACCTCTCCGACGCCGTGATCGACGGCACCGTGTTCGACGTCGCGAGCGGAGAGGCGCGGCCCACCAAGGACACCATCTACCAGAAGGCCGTGGCCGCCATCAACGGCATCACGACCGACCAGACAGCGGACGACCACATCAACTGGAACGGGATGGACCCGCTGGACGAGGACAACCAGCGCACCAGGCTCCACCTCGTGTTCGTGAGCAGCCCGAAGGACAACCAGACCTCCGGCAAGGATGAGGGCAAGGGCGAGTACACCTTCAGGCTCGTCGCTGACGACGACAACCCCAACGTCACCGGCTCCAAGGAGTTCACGGTCTACTACGCGGACTACGAGGCCGACTTCGACTTCGGCAACGGGGGCCTCGAGCAGGCTGACGGGAGCTTCGTCGTCGACCTCTCGCAGAAGAAGGTCGACGAGTTCGACGTCGGCGACATCACCGCGACCTTCGACTGGCAGACCTCTTCGACCCCGGCGACCATCGACGAGGACAACATCGACGTGACCGTCACCGACGACGAGGGGAACGTCGTCGAGGACATGAGCGCCCCGGGCACCTACTACGTGCAGGCGACCGTCGACTACGAGTTCGATAACGACAACAAGGAAGCGACGCCGGACTCGGTGGTCTACGGCACCGCCACCCGCAAGGTCGTGGTGAAGTACTCGGTCAAGGAGGCCACCGACGTCTTCGTCTCCTACAAGAACGATAACGTCGAGAGCTGGGACATCGACACCTACACCGGCTCCGACCTCTCCGGCAACTTCTCCGTCAAGGTCATGGTCGCCAACGGCACCGTGCTCGAGGAGGGCAAGGACTACACCGTCTCCTTCAAGAGGGTCCAGGCCGACGGCAGGGTCGTCGACACCGACACCATCGTCGACGCCGGCGTCTACAAGCTCGTCATCAACGGCGTCACCTTCACCGACGGCGCCTTCGACTTCACCTTCTTCGTCCACCCCGTCGTGATCGAGGATGTCACGAGCGACGCGCCCTACACCGTCAAGGTCAAGGACCCGAACAGCCACCCCTGGTGGCCCACGTACACCGAGCACGGCGCGTACGGCTACACCGGCGACGTGATCACCCCCGCGTTCTCCTACGAGAACGCCGACGGCGACTCCGTGGCCCTCGACGCCTCCCTCTACGACGTCCAGTACGTCCGCGACGTGGACGGCGACGGCAAGGGCGAGCGCGGCGAGTTCAAGGACCTCGGGGTCTACGACGCCCACCTCACCACCGCCGAGGGCGTGACCAACTACTTCGTCGACGCGAGCCTCACCCTCGAGATCACGGACACCAAGGTCTTCGCCGACGTGCCCAACAACGAGTGGTACTCCGAGGCCGTCTACGACGCCGCGAAGCTCGGCTACATGACCGGCTACGGCGACACCAGGTTCTTCGGCCCCGCCGACAGCATCAAGCGCGGCGACGTGGCGGTCGTGCTCTACAAGATGGCCGGCCTCTACAGGGACGACACCAGCACCGACCACCCCGACACCGGCTACGAGACCCCGTTCTCCGACGTCAACATGAACGACTACTGGGCC
>CALUJT010000087.1 GCA_944321005.1 uncultured Atopobiaceae bacterium
CCAGGCCGGCATCGGCGAGGTGGTCTACCTCGACGACAAGTACGACGGCACGGAGGACAACCGCATCTCCAAGAACATCCTCGACCGCTGCGGCGTGTCCTACCGCCAGATGACGCTCAAGGACTAGGCCCCGCGCGCCGCCCCGGCGAAGGCCTCGCCCGCGCGCCGACTGCGCGGATACCGTGGCGTTTCCCCAAAGCCCCTGAATGGCGGGTATACTCTCCCCATCTGTGACGTATCGCCAGCAGGGAGACATGCCACATGGCATCAATGAACGAGAAGGACTACTACGCCATCCTCGGCGTCGAGAAGGACGCGTCCACCGAGGACATCCGCAAGGCGTTCCAGACCAAGGCCAGGAAGCTCCACCCGGACGTCAACAAGGAGCCGGATGCCGAGGAGCGGTTCAAGGAGGTCTCCGAGGCCTACGCCGTCCTCTCCGACCCCGACAAGCGCAAGCGCTACGACGCCATGCGCTCCGGCAGCCCCTTCGCCGGGGCCGGCTACGGCGCCCCCGCCGGCGGCGGCTACGGAGACCCCTTCGGCGGCAGCCCGTTTGGCTGGGGACCCTTCGGCGGCGGCTTCGGCGGCGCCTCGCAGCGTCGCAGGTCGCGCGCCTATAATCCGCGCGCCGGCGCCGACGTGGTCTACGAGCTCACGCTCGATGCGGAGACGGCCGCGGTAGGTGCGCGCCGCGGCGTCACCTACCAGCGCTACGCCGCCTGCGAGGCGTGCCACGGCTCGGGCTCCGTGGTGTCCGACCACCCCGAGACCTGCCCCACCTGCGGCGGCGCCGGCCACATAACCGTGGACACCGGCCTCTTCGGCGTGATGATGATGACGTGCCCGGAGTGCGAGGGCACGGGCAGGGTGGTCGCGGACCCGTGCCGCTCCTGCGGCGGCTCGGGCCGCACGCTCACGGCGAGCGAGGTTGTCGTGGACGTCCCCGCCGGCAGCCACGACGGCGACGAGGTCCGCGTGCCCGGCATGGGCAACGCCGGCACCAACGGCTCCTCGACGGGCGACTTCGTCTGCCGCGTGTGCGTCCCGGAGGAGCGCCTCACCCGCTCCCAGGTGAGCGGCTTCAACTCCATCGGCTTCGCGCTTCCGTTCCTCGTGCTGGGACTTCTCACGGGCACGCTCGCCTCGCTCGCGCTCATCGTGATAGTCCCCGCAGTCATAGGCGTCTACTTCGTCGTCCGCGACGGCGTGAAGACCAAGGCCCGCTGGTGGAGGAACGCCGGCGTGGCGGTTGCCAACGGCGCCTCCAACGGCTTCATGATCGCCCTGGTCTTCGCCCTCATGTTCTCGTGCACCTCGGGTCTGGGGCGCGGCGGGTTCATGGGCAGGGGCTACTACTACGGGTAGCCCGGCCGCTGCGGGGCGCGGCGACGCCACGGCCTTGCGCCGGGCTGAGCGCCTTTCAGAAAAGTGCTAGTTTTGTTCTCTGGCGGGGCTCGTCCCCGCCTTCCTAGGGTATAAGGCACATGGCCCCGCCGCTCGCCGCGCGGGGCTCCTGGCACGCACGAGTCTCTGGAGTATGCACGTGGAACCGAAGAAGGACTACTACGAGGTGCTCGAGGTGCCTCGCGACGCGGACGCTAAGACCATCAAGCGCGCGTTTCTCAAGAAGGCGCGCACGCTGCACCCGGACGTCAACAAGGCCCCGGACGCGGAGGAGCGCTTCAAGGAGGTAAACGAGGCCTACGCCGTCCTCTCGGACGACCAGAAGCGCGCCAACTACGACCGCTACGGAGACCCCAACGGCCCCATGGGCTTCGGCTCCGACTACGTGGACGTCTCGGACATCTTTGGCGGGGGCGGCTTCGGCTTCGGGGACATCTTCGACTCCTTCTTCGGCGGGGGCTCGCGCGGCGCGGCCGGCACCGCGGCGCGCACCCGCGGCCGCGACATGGGCATCCGCCTCACCATCACCCTCGAGGAGGCCGCGGCGGGCTGCAAGAAGACCGTCGCCTACACGCGCCTCGCCCCGTGCGAGGACTGCGGCGGCACCGGCGCCGCCGAGGGCGGTCACATGCACACCTGCGAGCGCTGCCACGGCACCGGGCGCGTGGTGGAGGTGCAGCGCACCATATTCGGCCAGATGCAGACCCAGACAACCTGCCCCGCCTGCCACGGCCAGGGCCAGGTCATAGACCACCCCTGCGAGACCTGCGAGGGCCAGGGTCGCGCGCCCTCGCGCGAGAAGGTCGAGGTCCAGGTGCCGGCCGGCGTCCACTCCGGGCAGACCATCACCGTCGACGGCAAGGGCGAGGCGGGCGTCCGCGGCGACGCCTCCGGCAACCTCGTCGTGAGCGTGGAGGTGGCCGAGTCCGAGCGCTTCGAGCGCCGCGGTGACGACCTCTACTGCACCGTGCAGGTGGACTCCCTCCAGGCCATTCTCGGCACGGCCGTCACCATAGACGGCATCATGGAGGGCGAGCGCGTGACCGTGGAGGTGCCCGCGGGCTGCCAGTTTGGCCAGCAGGTCGTGGTGGAGCGCAAGGGCATGCCGCGCATGGGCATGATCGCGCGCGGCAACCTCGTGGCCGTGGTCCAGGTGGTGACCCCGCGCGACCTCACCAAGAAGCAGCTTCTGGACGTGGCGGCCATCGTGGCCGAGCGCGCCCTCGACGACCCCGGCACCGCTGACGAGAAGGACGCGGGCGCCGAGAAGAGCGCGAGTGCCGAGAAGGGCGCCCGCAGGCATGCCGACAAGAGCGCCGAGGCCGAGGGCTTCTCCGCCGCCGCGGAGAACGCGGCGGAGCACTTTGCCAAGGAGCGCTGGCACGCGCCCAAGAACCCGTTCAGGAGCCGCAAGTGACGACGCCGACCGCGCCCACGGTCGCCCTCGTCAACCTGGGGTGCCGCGTCAACCGCGTGGAGCTCGACCTCATGGCCTCCGAGCTCGAGCGCGCCGGCGCCCGCATCGCGCCAGAGGGTGAGGCCGACGTCGTGGTGGTCAACACCTGCGCCGTCACCGGCGAGGCCGAGGCCAAGGCCAGGAAGGCCGTGCGCCGCGCCGCGTCGCTGCCGGGAGAGCCTCTCGTGGTGGCAACGGGCTGCGTGGCGAGCCTCTTCGCGGACGAGCTCGCCGCGCTCGCGCCCAACGTGGTGGTGGAGCGCGACAAGGGCCTCGTTGCTGGTCGCGTGATCGAGCGCCTGGGCCTCGACTGCGCCTCCGAGCCCGACCCCGCCGGCGCCTGCGCCGGCACCCCCACGCCCACGGGGCGCACCCGCCCCGGCATCAAGGTCCAGGACGGCTGCGACAACCGCTGCACGTACTGCATCGTTTGGAAGGCGCGCGGGAAGGCGCGCTCCGTCGTCCCCGCCGAGGTCCTCCGCTCCGTGCGGGAGGCCCAGGGGCGCGGAGCCCGCGAGGTCGTTCTCACGGGCATCAACCTGGGCTGCTACCGTGCCGAGGGCGAGGGCGGGCGCGAGATGGGGCTGCCCGGGCTCCTGGACCTCCTGCTCGAGCGCACGGACGTGGAGCGCATCCGCCTCTCGTCCATCGAGCCGCCAGACGTCACGCCCGAGCTCTGCGCTGTCATGGCTCGCGCCGGCGAGCGCGTGGCGCCCTTCCTGCACGTGTGCCTCCAGTCAGGCTGCGACGAGACCCTGCGCCGCATGGCCCGCGTCTATCGCACGGACCTCTTCCGCCGCGTGGTGGAGACCGCGCGCGAGGCGGTGCCCGGGCTCGCCCTGGGAACGGACCTCATCGTGGGCTTTCCCGGCGAGACGGACGAGGAGTTCGAGGCGTCCCTCGCGTTCTGCCGCGAGATGAGCTTCGCCAAGATGCACGTCTTCCGCTACTCCCGGCGTCCCGGGACGCCGGCCGCCACCATGCCCGGCCAGGTTGACCCGCACGTGATGGCCGAGCGCGGCCGCCGCGCCCGCGCGCTCGCCGACGAGCTTCGCCTCGCGGAGGCGCGCCGCCTCGTGGGCGCCCGGGACCTCGTGATGGTGCAGTACCCCGGCCGCGGCGTCTCCGGCGGCCTCTTCGACGTGCTCGTGGACCCCGCGCTCCCGCTGGACTCCCTCGTGCCGGTGCGGCTCGCCTCCGTGCGTGGCGACGCCACCCTCGTGGGGGAGACGCTGCCGTAGCGCGGTTCTTCTCGCCGCGCGCCCGACGGCCGCATTCCGCCGCGCCCCGCGTAGTACGCACAGTTCGAGAAAGTCCGTTTTGCCATCTGCGGATATATGAAACTTAAGCGAACTGTGCGTACTACGCCACGTTTGGGGGACGCCCCCGGCCCCCCGTGGCCCGCTCCCGTGCCAGCCGGACCCGCGCACGCGTTTCGGGTATCATCTGGGTAGCCGCAACCGTCCCAGGAGGAGCATGGAGCCAACGCAGGTCCGTCTCACCATCCCAGACTCCGTCGACCCCACGGCCCTCATGGGCCCGGCCGACGCGCTCTTGCGCCGCATAGAGGCGAGCTTCGACGCCATGATCTCGGTTCGCGGCAACCAGGTGACGCTCTCCGGCCCCGTTGCGGTGGTGGACCAGCTGACCTCTGTCTTCTCGCGCCTCATCCGCCTTGTGGAGGCCGGCGAGGCCCCCACCCCGGACGACGTGGACCTCGTGATCGACCAGGTGCGCCACGGGGCCGCGCGCGTGGACCTCGCCGGGGACGACATACTGCTCACGTACCGCGGCCGCGCCATCCGCCCCAAGACCGCCGGCCAGAAGCGCTACGTCGAGTCCATCCGCTCCAACACCATCACCTTTGGCATCGGCCCCGCCGGCACCGGCAAGACCTACCTCGCCATGGCCATGGCGGTGGCCGCGCTCAAGCGCCGCGAGGTGGGCCGCATCGTGCTCACGCGTCCCGTGGTGGAGGCGGGGGAGTCCCTGGGCTACCTCCCCGGAACGCTCGAGGAGAAGCTCGACCCGTACGTGCGCCCGCTCTACGACGCGCTCTTCGACATGACGGACATCGGCAAGGGCAACGCCCTCATCGAGGACGGCGTGATAGAGATCGCGCCGCTGGCCTTCATGCGCGGGCGCACCTTCAACAACGCCTTCGTCATCCTGGACGAGGCCCAGAACACCACGCCCGAGCAGATGAAGATGTTCCTCACGCGCCTGGGCTTCTCGTCAAAGTTCGTGGTCACGGGGGACGCCTCGCAGCGAGACGTCAGCGGCGTGGGCGGCCTGGAGTCCGCCCGCCGCGTGCTCGAGGGCATCGACGACGTCTCCTTCGTCGACCTGGACCGCAACGACATCGTCCGCCACACGCTCGTGGCGCGCATCGTGGACGCGTACGCCGCGGACGCCGCCGGACGCGCCCGCGAGGGGGAGGACCGTGCAGAGAAGGGGGCCGTCCATGAGCGATGAGCCTGTCACGCCCGTCATGTCCAACGACTACGACCTCTCGGCCGAGGGCGGCATCGTCGCGCCCATCTCCGAGGAGGAGCTCTTCTCCGACTGCGACCTCGTCCTCGGGCACGAGGGCGTGACGCGCCCGTGCATGGTCTCCGTCTCCCTGGTGGGCGAGGAGCGCATGCGCGAGATCAACCTCGAGTGGCGCGGCGTGGACCGCGCGACGGACGTGATCAGCCTCGAGTGCGAGCGCCCGGACGACCCCGCGCTCGCCCCCGGCGAGCCCTGCGAGCTCGGCGACATCGTGCTCGCGCCCACCTACATCGCCCGGCAGGCCGCGACCTTTGGCACCACCGAGGCCGACGAGTTTCGCCTGCTGCTCGTACACGGCCTGCTCCACCTCCTGGGCCACGACCACCTCGACGAGGCCGAGGCCGAGGCCATGGAGGCGCGCGAGGAGGAGCTGCTCGCCCTCCTGCCGTGCGACGCGCCCATCACGCACGTGACCCTCACTCGGCACAGGGAGGGGGTCGACGAGTGATCCCCGGGTCAAAGAGCGACCACCCCGGCTTTCGCAAGAGCTTCCTCTTTGCGATCCAGGGATTTCGCACCGCCGTCACGACCGAGCGCAACATCAAGGTCATGCTGGCGGCGGGGGCGCTTGCGGTGTCCGCGGGCCTCGTCGTGGGCCTCGACCCCCTGAGCTGGGCCGTCGTTCTTCTCTGCTGTGCCGTGGTCATCATGGCGGAGCTCTTCAACACCGCCATCGAGACCGTCGTCGACCTCGTCTCGCCCGAGTTCCACCCGCTCGCCGGCCGTGCCAAGGACATCGCCGCGGCCGCGGTGTGGTTCCTCTCGGCCGTCGTGGCCGTGGTGGGGCTCATCGTCTTTGCCAACGCCATCTTCTTCTAGCCGGGGCGCAGCCCCAGGGAGGTCCCATGCCCAACAGCAACGCTGCCGATAAGAGCCGTGCCGACAAGAACGTGGGCGCCGAGAGGGACGCGCCGTTTCGCAGCGGCTTCGTGGCCCTGGTGGGCCGCCCCAACGCCGGAAAGTCCACGCTGCTCAACGCCTGCATGGGCGAGAAGGTGGCCATCACGAGCCCCGTTGCCCAGACCACGCGCCGCCGCATGCGCGCCGTCATCAACACGCCCGCGAGCCAGCTCGTGATCATCGACACGCCGGGCCTGCACAAGCCCAAGGACGCCCTGGGCTCCGAGCTCAACAAGGCCGCGCTCGCCGAGCTGGCCGACGCCGACGTCGTCGCCTTCCTCGTTGACGCCACCAAGCCCGTGGGTCGCGGCGACGAGTGGGTGGCGCGCCACGTGGACTCGGCGGACGCGGACTACAAGCTGCTCGTGCTCACCAAGGCCGACATCGCCGGCCCGGAGCAGGTGGCGGCGCAGCTCGAGGCCGCCCGCGCCCTCTGCCGCTTTGACGACGAGCTCGTGGTCTCCGCCACGGAGGACTTCAACGTCGAGGCCTTCGTGCGCCTGGTATCCGAGCACCTCCCCGAGGGCCCGCGGTGGTTCCCCGAGGGCATGGACGTGGACGCCACGCCCGAGGACCTCGTGGCCGAGTTCGTGCGCGAGAAGCTCTTCCTGCACCTGCGCCAGGAGCTCCCGCACTCGGTGGGCGTCCTCTGCGACGAGATCGACTACGCCGACGACGGCCACGCATCGATAGCAGCCACGATCCTCGTTGAGCGCGACGGCCAGAAGGGCATCGTGCTCGGGCGCGGCGGCCAGATGATCAAGCGCGTGGGCATCGAGGCCAGGCGCGACATCGAGCGCTTGCTCGGCTGCAGGGTCTACCTCGACCTCACGGTGCGCGTGGCGCCGCAGTGGCGCCGCGACGAGCGCGAGATCCGCCGCCTGGGCTACGGCCTCGAGGAGTAGCCGTGGCGGGCGGCAGGCGCACGTACCGCACGCGGGCCATAGTCCTCGACCGCACCAAGCTGGGGGAGACCGACCTCATCCTCACGCTGCTCGCCGCCGACGGGCGGCAGCTGCGCGCCGTGGCCAAGGGCGCGCGCAAGCCCGGGGGGCGCCTCGCCGCGCGCGTGGAGCTCTTCTCCGAGACGGACTTCCTCCTGGCAAAGGGCCGCTCGCTCGACGTGGTGTCCGAGGCCTCGCTCGTTGAGCCTCACGCTCGGCTGCGGGGGGACTTCGAGCGCGTGGCCGCGGCGAGCGCCGTGGCCGAGGTCGCGCGCCTCACCTGCTTCGAGGACGCGCCGGACGGTTACCTGGCGCCCATCTGCTCGCGCGCGCTCGGCGCCTGCGAGGAGGCCACGGGCCGCGCGCACCTCGACCTCGTGGCGGCGGCCTTCGCCTGGAAGGTCCTGGCCCACGGCGGCTGGCGGCCGGAGCTGGAGGCGTGCTGCGCCTGCGGGGACGCCGACGTGACGTTCTTCTCGCCCCTGGCGGGCGGCATGCTGTGCGAGAGCTGCGCCCACGAGGTTGCGGGCGCCGAGCGCGTCTCCGCGAGCGGGCTCTCGTGGCTGCGGGCGCTCCTGGCGCTCACGTTCGACGAGCTCCTCGCCGCGCCGGTGGACGCCGAGACGGCCGTGTGGCTGCTCGGCCGCGCGCACACCTGGGCGGCCACCCACCTGGACGCCCGCCTCCGCGCGATGGAGTTCTACCTCGGCGCGCTGTGACGCCGGCGCCCTTCCGCGGCGAACTTTGACTTTTCTGTACACTGCGGGCCGCTCCCACCGGCCGAGAAGAGCTTGTGTCCCGACGACCTGCGCAAACGCAAGCCCTTCTTGACGACGGCGCGCCGAGCGCCGTCCCGGTGTACAGAAAACTCGGAGTTCCCTCCGCCCGGGCGCCCCGCCGCGTGGAGTTGCGGCATAATGGGCGGCCGTGCCCTGCCGCCCGCGAGAGGGGAGCCCCCATGCAAGACAAGCCGCTGATCGGCTGCGTGCCGCTCGTCGACTACGCGCGCGAGAGCCTGTGGATGCTGCCGGGCTACTTCGACGCCGTGACCGAGGCGGGCGGCGTGCCCGTGATGCTGCCGCTCACGAGCGACCCCGCCGCGTACGGCGTTGACGACCCCGCCGCCGCGGCCCTCTGCGGCGAGCTCTGCGGCGAGCGCGACGCCATGGAGGCGCTCCTCCTCCCGGCCGCGCTCGAGCGCGACC
>CALUJT010000088.1 GCA_944321005.1 uncultured Atopobiaceae bacterium
GCGCTACGACATGGGCTACTGGGAGAGGAGGCGCGCCGCGGCGTGACCCCCATCTCCAAAGTGGTTTAAAAGCGTTACCAGCCAATCCTGTTGCTTCAATCCGCGCAGCGGGAAGCGCACCGCCATCGTGGCAAGGCCCGCGACGAGCTCATCTGCGGCGATCGCTCAAAGTGTGATCCGATGCTACCCGTTTCTCACATGTACTGATACAGGCAACCCTAAAGACAGCCGCGCAAGACGATCACGCGCACGCGCGAATCGCGTCGCGCAGGAACTGCGTGGCACCGGGCGCCACCTGCTCGTAGTAGGCGCGGAATCGCTCGTCTGAAATGTAGCCCTCCGCCAGACCCTTGTGCGCCTCGGGTGTGTAGGTACCCTCCGGCCAGTACATGCGCAGCCAGCGGGCGTGCATCGCCACGAGCTTGCGTGCCTCGGAGCCCGCCGGGTCGCCCGCCTCCATCGCACGGCGCAGCTGCTCGTTGATGGCGACCGCCAGCTCTCCTGCCTGCAGGTGCGCCGCCTCGCCCATCGCCAGGTACTTCTCGTTGGCGGCATCTACCACTTCGTCGCCGTACGCCGCGCGAATCTCCTCGCCGTAGGCCTTCTCGTTCTCGGAGACCTCGCGCCAGCGGCGCAGCGTCGGCAGCACCGCGCCCAAAAGCGACGCCGCCTCGTCCACGGTCCAACCCATCGCCTCGGCCATGCGCGGCGCGCAGTCCTCGATCATCTCGTCCATCGTGACGTCATCGGTGTAGCGGCCGCCCTCGTAGCACCAGCGGCAGAGGTCCTCCGTCTCGGAGCCGTCGGCCTCGTGGCCGTGCTGGCCGGGGTCGGTGAACATCATGCCGCAGCTCTGACAGTAGTGCTCGGGCATGTCGAGGAGGGCTGTCACGGGCACGTCCAGCTCGCGGGCGATGAGCTTGAGCATGTCGATGCCGGGCTCGGTGGCGCCGGTCTCCCAGCGACTCACGGCCTGGCGGGTGATGTAGAGCCGGCGCGCCAACTCCTCCTGGGTGAGCCCGCGCTCTCGGCGCAGGCGGGCGAGGGCGTCCTTGAGCATGATCATAGGGGCTCCTCTCGTCTGGGTCCTTCTCGCCCATTGTCCCGGAGACCGGACCTCCCGTCGAGCAACGGATCGTTGCGCGGCTACCCGCCGGTGACCTCCCGCTGCACGCGCTTGGGCAGCTTGGCGAGGACGAGGGCGTAGCTCATGTCGCAGAGGCCGAGCACGAGCTCCTCGGGAAGGCCGGCGTCCAGGTCGATAGAGATCCACGTGCGCCCGTCGGAGTAGTAGCCGGGCAGCACCGCGCCCGGGTGCTCGGCGCGCAGCTCCAGGATGCGGTCGGGGTCGCACTTGAGCGACAGCAGGTGGCGCCCCGCGTAGGGCGGCTTGGCGTCGGGAGAGGCAACGAACTCGCAGGCGAACTGCCTGCCGCCGACCCAGTAGACCATCCAACCCCACTTCTCGTGGAAGGCCTTGGTGGCGCCGGGGCGCGAGAGCAGCCGGGCGTCTATGCGCGAGAGGTCCATGGCGCGCCTCCTCTGGTCGGGCTCACTCTCCCGATTATACCGGGCGCGCCGCCGGTCCCGGCGCACCCCATGGGATAATGGAGGCGGCCGGGGCGCGGGCGAGGGAGCTCCCATGACCGCCGATGCCCGCCAAGAGAGGCGCGCCGAGGAGCGGTGGTGCCGCGAGCGCTTCGGCGATCCCTACGAGGAGTACATGGGTCGCGTGCGCCGCTACCTGTGAGTGCAGAGGCTGGCAGGGCCGCAACCTCGCCCAATGCCGCCTTTGGTTGACGGATTGCCAACCGTCGTTGGTGGCGCCGGTGCCCGCTCTGCGGTTCCATGGTCTCGCACCCAGGCGGTGCGGACCGCAGGACCGACCGAAAGGAACGACCATGAACTTCAACGACAGGCTCGCCGACCTCAGGAGGAAGAAAGGGCTCTCGCAGGAGCAGCTGGGATACGAGCTCGGCGTCTCGAGGCAGACGGTGTCCTCGTGGGAGCTCGGGCAGTCCTACCCCGACTTCCAGCGGCTCGTCCTGCTGTCCGACTACTACGAGATGAGCCTCGACGAGCTCGTGAGGGGAGTTGACGTGGGCGACGTGCGCGCCCTCAACGAGTCCGACAAGCAGATCTCGTCGATCTACTCCGACGTCGAGCGGGGCAAGGAGGCGGCGCTCAGGGCCTGGCGGGCGTTCCTCGTCGTCGGCTGCGTCGTCCTGGCGCTCTTCGCCCTGGTGGTGGCCTACGGGGTTCTCAGCGGGGGCCTCTTCGTGAGGTAGGGGCCGGCGGCGGGGGCGCGCGGGGCGCGACGCCGGGCCGATCGGGGGTGCGGGCGGCGGTGACCCGCACCCCCACCTTCAGATTGCCCGCCTACTCCCCGTGGGCGACGCACTCGATGCGCATGGCGGCGTAGGCGGCGGCGACGCGGGCGTAGCGCGCTGGGTCGTAGCCGATGCGGTCGATCTCGGCGACGTCGTGCGCGTCCTTCTCGCGCCCGCTCGCGACCTTGGCGGCGCGGACGGACTCGAGCGCGGCGCAGCCAATAACGGCGCCGCCCGGCAGCGCGCGCACCTCGAAGAGGTCGCCCTCCGCGACGCCGGGGACGACCGCCTCGAGCAGGGCGTCGAAGCCGTCGGTCGCCGCGAGCGCGGCGTTGCGCTGGCGCAGCTCGCGACCCTCGAAGCGGAACGGGCAGAAGCTCACGAGCACGCCGTCGACGATCGCGTGGGCACCGAAGTCACCCTGACTCTCGTTGCATTCCAGGTTGAGCGAGTCGAGCGTGGGCTCGTACAGGCCCTCGGCGGCGAGCCATGCGCGCACGGCCGGCATGTCGCCCAGACGCACCGAGACGTCCACGTCGCCGTGGAGCCTCCCGGAGTCGCGCCCGGAGGCGACCCAGGGGCCGAGGCCTCCCTGAAGCCAGGACCTCCCGGCGAGGCCGGGGGCGGTCAGCACCCGCAGGGCCGCTGCGCGCGCCTGCTCGAAGGGGGCTCCCCCGCGGGCGCCCTCGTCGCACCCGCCGAGCGGGAGCGCCATCACGGCCTCCCCGTCGTCGCCGGAGACCTCCCGGAAGCCGAGTCGCTCGTAGAGGCGCGCGGCGGGGTTGGAGCGCTGCACCGAGAGCGACAGCGCGGGGCAGCCGAGCTCGGAGCACCGCTCGATGAGGGAGGAGAGCAGGGCGGTCCCCAACCCGCGGCCGCGATGGCCCGGCAGGACGGAGACGGCGAGCTCCGGCACGCCGTCCCCCGCGAAGCCGTAGCCGCGCATGAGGCGCGCCCAGGCGGCCCCCACGACCTCGTCGCCCTCCTCGGCGCAGACGGCGACGTCGCCGGTTCGGCCGAAGCCCTCGACGTAGGCGCGCAGCGCTGGGCCCGCGGTCACGGAGCGCGGCGGGCGCGGCTCGCCCGGCTCTGTGTGGATCGCCTGGTACAGGAACTCGTCCAGCAGCCCGTACTCGCCGGGCAGCATCTCCCTGATTCTCGACATAGCTGTCCCTCCATCCGATAGCGAAAGCGTTAGGTGTTACCGGCTAGAGGCCTGTCGTCATGCGCGCCTCCTCGGGAGGGGACATCTGGGATGATTCTACCCACGACGAGACCCATGGATGCGCGGGGACGAGAGGGCGCGCCGCGGGAGGTTCCCGCAGGGCGCCCGGCGGCCTCGTCGGCTCCGGCGACGCCGCGCCTACCCGCGGCGCTTCCTCCGCCCGATCGCCCAGAACGCGAGGAGCGAGATCGTGCCGCCGCGATGGCGAGCCAGCCGCACGGCGGCGCCCAGGGCGACGGCGCCCGCGACCCAGAGCGCCGGCAAGATAGCCGCCGTCCGCTCCGGACGGGCGGGGCGCCCCGGGGCGAAAGGGCCTGCGATCGCGGCAGTAACGGCAGGCTGCACGTGTTCGTGAGCAGGAGAATGATTTGGACGTCGAGCAGGGCCCTCCGGGTTTTCCAGTTGCAGCTCGAGCACCGCGCTCTCCGCCCCTCACCCACCCCGTATGCCCGCCCTCAAACTCTGGCGAGAAGGTAAGCTTGAGAACACATACTGGACGCATGCGTCCAGCGGGCAGAAAAGAAGGGGGGCCTATGGCGTCCTATGACTTCGACGGCGAGAGGTACGAGCGGGCCTCCGCCCATCAGCGTGCGTGGGGCGGCGACCTCATGTCACTTTACGTTTTATACCGGCGCTCATGTGCCTCTCAAATCTGGAGTGCATTCCGGATTTGAGAGGCACATACCACTGAAGCCGACATGGCACCCTCATAAAGATCTATGTCCCCAGCGTCGACATCGGCAGGACTCTGACAGGCCTCGGTGGCCCACACCCGCCCTCCATGAGCCGTGCACTCGATGAAATCGCCTCGTAGGCGGCTGCCACGCTGGCGTGGTGCATGGGGGCCGCGACCCAGGCGGGCACCCAAAGCCGATAGAGCCCGCGCAGTTGTCAGCGCTGCCGGAATTTCAGGTGTAACTGAAATCTAGGACGTATTCGTGCATAGTTTCAGTTATACTCGAAACAAGAAGAGGAGGCCTATATGGATCTGCATCCCCGACGCATAAATCGTCCCCACTACCAGCGTATCCTCGACTCGCTCCGCGAAACAGAACCGGTCAAGGTGCTCCAGGGAGTCCGCCGCTGCGGAAAATCAACGATACTCGCCGCCTTTCGGGATCGACTCCTTGCGGACGGCGTTGCACCTCAGAACATCTTTTATCGCCGCTTTGACGAGTTCGGGCTCCCCCTTGAGCAGTCGGCGGAAAACCTCATGTCAGACCTCCAGACGGCCTTCAAGGCGGCAAATCCAACCGTAACGATGTACGTCTTCCTTGATGAGATCCAGGAGGTCGAGGGCTGGGAGCGCGTGGTCAGGCGTCTGCATACCCGTCCCGGCACCGACGTTTACATCACAGGCTCCAATGCGCACATCCTCTCATCAGATCTGGCGACGCTGCTCTCCGGTCGTCAGGCAAGCGTGATGGTCCACCCCCTCTCGTTTGAGGAATACCTTGCGTTTCGCAAGGCCTTCGACATGGATGGCTCCGAGGAAGCGGCCTTCGCTGACTACCTGCGCTTCGGTGGCATGCCCAGCCTATTCACGCTGCGAGACCGTTCGATTGAGAGCATCTCCCGCGAGCTCTCCTCGATCATGGACACCGTCGTCCTGAACGATGTTGCGCGCCGACTCAAGCTGCGCGACGTCGCCCTGCTCCAGCGCCTCATCACCTATCTATTTGCCACGGCGGGCAACCTCTTCTCCACCAACAAGGTCGTCGGTGCCCTGGCGAGCGCGCGGAGAAAAACGAGCTCAGAAACCATCGATAACTACATCGATGCGCTTGAAAAAGCTTACGTCATCTCGGAGACATCGCAGACGGGGTTGCAGGGCAAGCAGCTCCTTGCGCCGCAACGCAAGATCTACCCTGTCGACCAGGGGCTTCGGAACCTCGTGACGCACTTCTCGGCCGAAGACACGGGCTTCCAGCTGGAAAACGTCGTACACAACGAGCTGACAAGAAGGGGATACACCGTCGAGGTGGGGACGCTGAGGGTGGGCGAGGTTGACTTCGTGGCGAGAAGAAATGACGAGGTCGTCTACGTCCAGGTCTGCGCGACCATGCTCGACCCGGCAACACGCGAGCGCGAACTCAAGCCCCTGCGTGCCATCACCGACGCGTTTCCTCGGCGCGTGATAACCCTCGACCGGTTTGGTCTCGGCACGACGGAGGATGGCATCCAGGTCGTTAACGCGATTGATTGGCTGCTGGGAAGCAGTGAGTGAGAACTCATACACCACTTGCATTGCGGCGCTTCCGCCCGATCGCCCAGAACGCGAGGAGCGAGATGGCGCCGCCCGCGACGGCAATCCAGCCGCACGTCAAGCATCAGGTCCCCCAGCACGAGCACGCCGACGCCCATGCGCTTCCGTCCTCTCGCGGCCTCTCCGACGACCCGAGCGCAGGAAAGAGGCTTCGAAGACGCAGTATAAAGTGCTTAACAGCCTGTCTGAGCTGGGAATCTTATCACGGCCCTCAAAACAGGCCAGGACCACCTCGACCCTTATCAGCGCACTAGAGCCTCACGAACATGCGCCGAGAATCGCTCGACAGGCGCTGGAACCCAAAGCGCGCGTAGAAGCCCTCCGCATGCTCGTCAGCCGGATCAACGACAAGCGCCCGAGACGCCACGATGCGCGATGCCGCAGACGCACGGAGAATGGCGTCCTGCAGCAGTCGAGCACCGGCGGACTCTCCCTGGTAGCGCTCATCGACGGCGAGCTGGCCGAGCTGCGTGCAGGGAATCGGGTTCGGAGCGTTTCTGCGCAGCGCACCGGCGAGTGTCCCGACGCGCGCGACCGCATGGGTGCTCAGAGCGTAGAAGCCACAAATCTCCCCCGTAACCAGAGGCAGAACGTACACTCGCGCGGTCCCGTCTCGCATCGCACGATGCGCGCGCTCCTTGAGCCAGGCGTCGTTGTCGCTGTTGCCCGAGCGGAATCCGCTCAGGTCGTCCTCGTCGAGCAGCGGGCGAATGCGACGAAATGCTAGCCCTCCCATGCGTACTCGCGATCAAGCAGCTCACGGGTGGCCGCGGGAACGGCCGCGTCGAGGGCTTCCGCAAAGCGCTCGTAGTCATCCGCGGAGAGATACGTCGCGGTCTCGTCGCTCACCTGCCTGCGAACCTCAAACGGGAAGCCGCCGCACTCGTTGAACATGTGGACGAACACCTTGATTGCGGCAGACGGCGTCAGGCCCAGGGCGGCGGTGTTCCTGACAAACGCGTCCTTCTCCTCGATGCTCAGCTTGGTGTTGAGCGACGTTACCGTCGTTGCCATGACGCCTCCCTTGCAGCTCGTCCGGATGGTGTCCTACAGTTGAGTTTATACCACGTTAGACCACGTTATAGTCTGTTTGGATATAGACAGGGTATGGCTGGTCAATCATCGCAGATGACGCCGCCACGTCGCCTTGCGTTCTAGGCCGACGCGCGTCACCCCACGCGATACGAGGGGCGACGCTCCGCGCACTTGAGCGCAAACGCCGCGCGGGGGCAGAACCGCGGGGCGAGAAGAATGGCGGGACCGAAGCCCCTGTCAGCCCCGCGCGGAGCGCGCAAGCCAGGCCGCGACGGCGGCGGTGGCTGCGGCCGCCGCGAGCGCGATGCCCCACGCGGGCACGTGGTCGAGCGCCACTCCGTAGCCGAGCTGACCCAGGGGAGTGGCGAAGTTCGCCAGCATGAGGGTGAGTGCCATGACCTTGCCCACGAGGGTGCCCGGGCTCTCGGTCTGGAGCCAGCTCGTGGCCACGACGCTCATGCACATGCAGACGGCCATCGTGGGAAGGTAGAGCACAGCGAGCGCTCCGAAGGTGCCGAGCGCCGGCAGCGGAGCGGCGAGCGCGCCGGCGATGAGCGTGATGCCGCCGGCCACCCCTGCGAGGAGCCCCGGCACCGAGCGGATGGAGAACCTCCCCGGCAAGGCCACCACCACTGCCCCGCCCGCGAGTCCGCCCGCCGCCAGCGCGCCCTGCAGCGCGCCCATGAGCTGGTTGGGCAGGCCGAGGGTCTCGGTCACGATGTAGGGCGAGCACACGTTGAAGAACGACGACCCAAAGAGGTTCACGAGCGTGGCGCCCAGGATGGTGCGCCACATGAGCGGGCTCGAGCGCAGGAAAGAGAGCGCCTCGGCGAGGTCCGCGCGGGCGGTGGCGAGGGCTCCCGCCGTGCGCGCGGGCGGCTCGTAGGGGACGCGCACGAGAAGCGCCGCCACGACGGCCGATGCCGCGAAGCAGGCCACGCACGCGACGACGATGGGTCCCAGACCGAGAAACCCGAAGGCCAGCCCGCCCACCACGGGCCCACCGATTCCCGTGAGCATGCCCACCTGGTTCACGAGCGCCACGGCGCGCCCGACCCCCGACGGCGCCACGAGGTGCGGAATCGCCGACTGGACGCAGGGCTGCTCGAGCGCCTGCGCCGCGAACGCGAGCATGAGGACGGCGACCGTCGCCGGCACGACCGCAGGCGTCCCCGCAAACGCGAGGTAGGCCGCCATCGCCGCCGCGAGCGCCGTGCCCACGACCACCATCACGCCCCGCTTGCGCGTGCGGTCCGCGATGACGCCGCCCACGGGCGCGAGCAGCGTGTACGGCACGAAGCCCGCCGCGACCACGCCGCCGTAGAGGGCACCCGACCCCGTGAGGTTGAGCAGGTGCAGGGGCAGCACGAACTGCAGGATCTCCATGCCGAGCAGGGAGAGCGCCTGGGACGCCATGACCGCCGCGAAGCGCGGGGTCGCGATGCCGCCGTTCTTCTCGGCCGCGCCGTTCTTCTCGTCTTGTCTTGCCATCGCTTCCTCTCTTTCATACGTTCGGTTGGTATGTATAATG
>CALUJT010000089.1 GCA_944321005.1 uncultured Atopobiaceae bacterium
TGGGACACAAGAGGATGTCCCAAAAGTGTCCTGTCCCCCTTTGGGTCACCGCCCCCCTTGGGTCGCCTGCCCCCGTTTGGGCCACCTGCATTTGGGTCTGCGCGAAAAAACACGTCCCCAATTTACAGAACGCCGAGGTGCTCCAGCAGGACCTTGAGACCGATGAGGATGAGCACGACGCCGCCCACCACGCTCGCGGGCTTCTCGTAGCGCGCGCCAAAGAAGTGCCCCACGGCCACGCCCACGAACGACAGGCCAAACGTGATGACGCCGATGAGCGAGACCGAGGCCGCGATGTCCACCGAGAGCGCCGCGAACGAGATTCCGGCCGCCAGCGCGTCGATGGAGGTGGCCACCGCAAGCACGAGAAACTCGCGCAGGTCGATGCCGCTCGTGTCCTCGCACCCGCAGCCGTCGTCCTCCTCGTGGAATGCCTCCCAGAGCATCTTCCCGCCGATGAAGGCGAGAAGGACAAAGGCGACCCAGTGGTCGATCGGCTCGATCAGCCACATGAACTGAGTGCCCAGGGCCCAACCGACGAGCGGCATGAGCGCCTGGAAGCCGCCGAAGAAAAGCGCCAGCACCGCCGCCGTGCGCAGGTTGAGGCTGCGCATCCCCAGGCCGCGACAGATTGAGACCGCAAACGCGTCCATCGAGAGCCCCACGGCAATGAGCACCAGCTCGACGATTCCCATGTCGTCCCCTCTCCGGCCCGCCCCGTCGAGGCGGGGCCCGTCAAACAAAAAGACCCGCGACAGGGACCGCCTGGCGGGCGGCCCTTGTCGCGAGTCTCGTTGATTAAGGCGCGCCAGGCGTTATGCCAGCGTGTTGACGCGCCGCATGCCCTTCTCGGCATGCCACTACTCCCTCGTGAGGGCTGCATGATACCACAGCCCCCACGGACCCTCTGTTTCGAACCTGAAAACGGCCTTGCACTCCATCACGCTAAAGCGTATATTCGGTCCTGCACTTTAGTCGAGTAAAGTCCGCCGCCCTGAGCGCAGAGCGCGGGGCCGCCGAAACGCCGAAAGGATCCCTCATGAAGCGCAGCGCCACCTCGCTCCTCACCTGCCTCACCACCGCCGCCCTCGCGGCAGCCCTGCTCGTGGGCTGCGGCGGCACGCCCGCCGCCACCGAGGCCACCAGCGCCACGGACACCGGCACCCTCATCGTGGGCTTTGACTCCTCCTACCCGCCCTACGGCTACGTGGGCGACGACGGCGAGTACACGGGCTTTGACCTCGAGCTCGCCCAGGAGGTCGCCAGCCGCAACGACTGGGAGGTCCAGCTCGAGGCCATCGACTGGGACGCCAAGGACACCCTGCTCGACAGCGGTGCCATCAACTGCATCTGGAACGGCTTCACCATGGAGGGACGCGAGAGCGACTACACCTTCTCCGACCCCTACATGCTCAACGCCCAGGTCATCGTGGTCCGCGCCGACTCCGGCATCGCCAGCTTCGAGGACCTCGCCGGCAAGAACGTGATCACGCAGGTCGACTCCGCCGCCTACAACGTGCTCGCGGGCGAGGACGCGGCGCAGGCCGAGCTCGCCGCCACCTTTGCCAGCCTCGAGACCATCGGCGAGTACAACACCGCCTTCATGCAGCTCGAGTCCGGCGCCGTGGACGCCGTGGCCTGCGACCTCTCCATCGCCGCCTACCAGCTCGCGGCCAAGCCCGACGCCTACGTCCAGCTCGACGAGCCCCTCTCCGAGGAGCACTACGCCGTGGGCTTCAAGCAGGGCGACGACGCCACCGCCGCCACGGTCACCGAGACCCTCCAGGCCATGGACGAGGATGGCTTCGTCCAGGAGCTCTGCGACAAGTACGCCGACGACGGCATCTCCTACGAGAACTGGTGCCTCGAGTAGGCACTGCCCGTTCGTTCCTCCCAATGGTCCAAAAGGGGCCCGTCCCCTTTTGGACCATTTCGTGAAAGGGGTCGCGTGGACACGCTCACCATGACAGGGATGCTCGCCGAGGGGTTCCTCGTGAGCCTCCAGATCTTCGCCCTCACCCTCGTGGGGTCGCTGCCGCTCGGCATGCTGGTGGCGTTCGCCCGCATGAGCAGGTTCGGGCCCCTGGCCCTTCTCGCCAGGCTCTACATCTCCATCATGCGCGGCACCCCGCTCATGCTGCAGATGTTTGCCATCTACTTCGTGCCGTACTACGTCTTTGGCATCCGCCTCACCACGGACAGCAAGTGGTACGCCACGATTCTGGCCTTCATCATCAACTACGCGGCCTACTTCGCGGAGATCTACCGCTCCGGCATCCAGTCCATCCCGCGCGGCCAGCACGAGGCGGCCGAGGTCCTGGGCTACTCCAAGGCGCAGACGTTCTTCCGCATCGTGCTCCCGCAGGTGGTCAAGCGCATCATGCCCGCCATGACCAACGAGGTCATCACGCTGGTCAAGGACACCTCGCTCGCGTTCTCCATCGGCGTCATCGAGATGTTCACGGTGGCCAAGCAGCTCGTGGCGAGCCAGGTGAGCATGCTGCCGTTTGCCATCGCCGCGGCGTTCTACTGGGTGTTCAACCTGCTCGTGGACTTCGTCGCCGGGCGCATCGAGAGAAAGCTGAGCTACTACCATGACTAGCGCCGCATCTGCCAAGAAGGGCGCCGAGAAGAACGCCGAGAATAGCGTCGAGAAGAACGGACCGGCCCCCGTGGTCTCCCTCGAGCACGCCCGCAAGAGCTTCGGCGACGTGGAGGTCCTGCACGACATATCGCTCTCCGTGGCACCTGGCGAGGTCGTGGCCATCATCGGCCCCTCCGGCGGCGGCAAGTCCACGCTGCTGCGCTGCCTCACGCTGCTCGAGCGCCTGGACGGCGGCGACCTCTCCTACGAGGACGTGGCCGTGGCCCGCGGCGGCACATACGGCGACAAGAACGTGCTCGCGCAGGCCCGTGCCCGCTTTGGGCTGGTCTTCCAGAACTACAACCTCTTCCCGCACTTCTCGGTGCTGCGCAACGTCATGGACGCGCCGGTGTGCGTGCAGCGGCGCGACCGCTCCGAGGCGGAGGCCGAGGCCCGCGCGCTCCTGGCCAAGATGGGCCTCGCCGGCAGCGAGGACAAGGTGCCCTGCCAGCTCTCCGGCGGCCAGCAGCAGCGCGCGAGCATCGCCCGGGCGCTGGCCCTGCACCCGGACATCGTCTACTTCGACGAGCCCACGAGCGCCCTCGACCCCGAGCTCACGGCCGAGGTCCTGCGCGTCATCAAGCGGCTCGCGGCAGAGAACATGACGCTCGTCATCGTGACGCACGAGATGGGCTTTGCCCGCGAGGTCGCGGACCGCGTGATCTTCATGGACGGCGGCGTGATCGTGGAGGAGGGTCCCGCCGAGCAGGTCATCGATCACCCGCGCGAGGCCCGCACGAGAGCGTTCCTCTCCCAGCGCGAGCGGTGACCCGAAGGGGACGGGCGACCCAGAGGGGGGCAGGCGACCCTTCGGGTCACTCCGCGGACTTGAGGGCGCCCACCATGTCGATGCGGTCGAGCGACCGGTTGGTGATGAGGTTCACGGCCAGCGTGAACACGAACGCCAGCACGGCGGAGATCGCATACGTGAGCGGGTCCACCACCACGTCGAAGTAGAGCGACGGCATCCGCAGGATCCACGTGAGCGACCGCGCGAGGGCGTAGCCCAGCGGCATGCCCATCACCACGCCGATGCCCGTGAGGATGAGCGTCTCCTTGTTGATGTAGCTGTGGACCTCGGGACGCTTGAAGCCCAGCACCTTGAGCGTGGCGAGCTCGCGCTCGCGCTCGGAGATGTTGGTGTTGGAGAGCGTGAAGACCACCGTGAACGAGAGCGCCGCGGCAAGAACGATGACCACGTAGACCACGGTGTTGATGAGCGTGAAGGCGCTCGAGAAGTCGCGCACGAGCTTGGCCGTGGAGACGACGGAGAGCAGGCGGTCGTCCTGCGTGAGGCGCTCGGAGAGCTCGATCTGCTCCTCGCTCGTGCCGGAGAGGTGCGCGAGCACGCCGTTCGTCTCGCACTTATCGCCAAACGCGTCCTCGTAGGCGTCCGCGGTCATGAAGATGGTGTTGCTCAGGTAGTTGAGGGCGATGCCGTCCACGCGCACGGTTCCCTCGGCGAGCGTGGAGTCCTGGAGCGCGAGCTCGTCACCAAGCGAGAAGCCCATGACCTGCTCGGCGTTCTTGGTGATGACGGCGCCCTCGTCCGAGAGGGCGAGCGCGCGCCCGCTCTCGTCCGTGAGGGCGGCGTAGCCCTCGAGGTCCGCCGCCTCGGGCACCACCACCAGCTGCACGGTCTCCTTGTCGTCCCCGTAGCTCACCGTGAGGCTGTCTATGTAGACGCGCACGAGGTCCTCGACCTCGGGGTCGGCCTCGAGGTCCGCGGCCACGGCGTCGAGGTCCTCCTCCGAGCTCACCGCCATGAGGTCGTAGCGGGTCACGCCCGCGTCCCCGTACTGGCGCGGCGAGAGCGAGAGCACCGTGTCTCGGATGCCAAAGCCCGTGATGAGCAGCGCCACGCACCCCGCGATGCCAAAGGTCGTCATGAGGAAGCGCCGCTTGTAGCGGAAGAGGTTGCGCGCCGTGACCTTGTTGAGGAAGCTGAACCTGCTCCACACCGGCGCGACGCGCTCCAAGAGGATGCGCGAGCCGGCCTTGGGGGCCTTGGGGCGCATGAGCTCGGCGGGGGTCTCCCGGAGCTCCTGCCAGCAGGTGAAGAGCGTGGCGCCCACGATGCCGGCCGCAAAGAGCGCGAAGGCCATGAGCGAGCTCGCCGCGTCGAACCCGTACACGAACCCGGGCAGCGCGTACATGGTGGAGAAGATCGTGAAGATGATGGCGGGGAGCACCACGAAGCCGAGCACGTTGCCCACGACGGCGCCCGCGACGCACGCGGCGAGCGCGTAGAGCGCGTACTTGGAGAGGATGCGCCCGCGCGAGTAGCCGAGCGCCTTGTAGACGCCAATGAGCCCGCGCTCCTCCTCCACCATGCGCGTCATGGTGGTGAGGCTTATGAGCACGGCCACCACGAAGAACACAACGGGGATGACGGTGCCGATCGCCTCGATGGAGGAGGCGTCGGAGTCCACGCTCGCGTAGCTCGAGAGGCTCGAGCGGTCCTGCACGTACCACGTGGCGTCGGGGATGTCCTCGATCTCCTCGCGGGCGTCGGCTATCTCGGCCAGGGCGTCGTCGCGCTCGGACTCGAAGGTCGCTCGGGCGTCGTCAAGCTCTGCCTGGCCGTCGGCTATCTCGGCGAGGGCGTCGTCGAGCTGGCGCTGCGCGTCGGCGAGCTGCTCCAGGGCGTCCGCGCGCCGGCGGTCGAGCTCGGCCTGGCCGTCCTCGAGCTCGGCCCATCCCTCCGCGAGCTCGCGCTCGCTCTGCTCGAGCGTCGCCCGGGCGCTGGCGAGCTGGTCGTAGGCGTCGCGCAGCTCCTGCCAGCCCGAGTCTATGAGCCCCTGCTGCTTGGCAAACTCCGCCTCGGCCGTGGTCTTGGCCTGCTCGATGCCGGCGTCGAGCTGCGCCAGGCCGTCTCTGGCCTGTACGAGGCCCGCCGCGGCCTGGACGCGCCCGCTCGCCAGGGCGGTCGCGCTCTGATCGCTCGAGGGATCGGCGGTGCCCAGGGCAACGATCTGCTGGATGCCCGCCTGGTACCCCTCGAGGGTGGTCAGCTGGGCCTGGATGGCCTCGAGGCCCTGCCGGGCGGTCTCCCGGGCGGCCTCGAGCTCGTCTCGCTGGGCCCTGAGGCCGTCGAGCGTCGCCTGCAGCTCCGCACGCTTGGCGAGAAGAACCTCGAGCTCGGAGCTCGTGTCCGGGACCACCATGCCGGGACCGGCGTTCTCCCCGGCCTCCCCGGGATCGTCCTTCTCGCCGTCACCAGGCTCCTCGGGCTCGCCCGCGCCGGCCTGCTCGAGCTGGGCGATCTGCGCGTCAACGGCCTCGAGGGCCTGCTCGGTCTGCTCTATCCCGGCATCGAGCTGGGCAAGCCCGGCGTCGATGGTCTCTATCTGCGCGGACACCTCGTCGGCCTGCGCGGAGAGCTGCTCCGAGGTCTGGCCGAGCGTCTCGGAGACGGGCGTCAGCGCCTGTGCGGCCTGGGCCATCGCGTCCGAGAACGCCCCCACGGCCGCCTGCGCGGACTCGGGGTCGCCCGCGTCCGCCGCGCGGACCTGCTCCCACGAGCCGCGGACCCTCTCGGCCACCGCGGAGAGCGCCTCGCCGCCCTGGGGCAGGGCGCCGGCCATCGCCTCGAGCCCGTCCGCCATCTCCGCGACGCTGCCGTCGAGCATGGAGACGGTCTCCTCCAGGCTCCCCACCGTCGCCTCCACCTCGGCGCGCTGCGCCTCGAGGCCCGCGATCGTGGTGCCGTAGAACTCCTCCCGCGCGGCGTCGAGCTGGGACTGGCCGTCGCGCAGCTGCTGCTCGGCCCCCGGGAGGGACTCGTTGAACTCCCTGATGCCCGCCTCCAGCTCGGCGCGCCCGTCCGCGAGCTGCGCCTCGCCGTCCTCGAGCTGCGCCCGGCCCTCGTCTATCTCCGCCTGGGCGTCGTCGAGCTGCCGCAGGGCGTCGGCGCGCTCCTCGTCCAGCTCCGCCTGGCCGTCGGCGACCTCGGCGCGCCCCTCGTCGAGCTCCGCCTGGCCGTCGGCGATCTCCTGCTCGGCGTCTGCCAGCTCCTCGAGGGCCTCGGCCTCCGCCTCGTCGACCTCCTCGGTGGCGTCCGCGCGCAGGCCCTCGCCGCGGGCGCGCTCGCGCTCGGCGCGCGCGTCCTCCACGCTCTGCTTGACCCCGTCCACGATGGACTCGTACCCCGCGGAGTAGCACAGCGGCTCCTCGGCGCCCTCCACGGTGAGGTAGACCACGGTGTAGGCCTCCGCGGTGGCGCACTCCGGCATCACGAAGAACGAGTACTGCGAGCCGCCGCTCGAGCGGAAGGACATCGTCCCCTCGCCGGCGTTGACGTCCATCGGGTCGAGCACGGATCCAACGATGGTGTACTCCCCGCGCCCGAAGACCTCGGTGGACCCGGAGCCCAGCGCGTCGAGCCCCTCGTCCTTATCGGCGTCCTCGTCCTGCGCGTCGTCGTCGGCACCGTGGAAGGTCACGGCGTCGCCCAGGGAGAGGCCCGAGTCCTTGAGGTGGCGCTGCGTCACGGCCACCTCGTCCGCGCTCTGGGGCAGGCGACCCTCCATGACCAGCGGTTCGTTCAAGCCGGAGGGTGAGAGCGCCTTGACGTCCACCTTCTCCGAGACCGAGCCCACCGTGGTGTAGGCGGTCTCCACGTAGCCCCCCTCGGCAGCCTCCACGCCGTCCAGGGCGGCGAGCGCGTCCACGTCCTCCTCGGTGAGGCCCAGCGTGGACTGCACCCGGATGTCAAAGAGCCGCTGCTCGTCGAAGAAGGCGTCCGCCGAGTTGCGCAGGTCCACGCACGATGCGCGCAGGCCGGTGAGCATCGTCACGCCGAGCGCCGTGATCGTGGCGAGCGCCACGAAGCGCTTGAGGCTCCCGCGCACCGTGCGCAGGATACCCCTGGTGAAGGCGTTGTGTGACGAGGCCCCGGCCATGGCTACCACTCGATCTCTGCGATGGGCTTGGGGTGGTCGTTGGTGGTCATGCTCGTCACCCGACCGCTCTTGAAGCGGATGAGGCGGTCGGCCATGTCCGCCAGCGCGGCGTTGTGGGTCACGATGACCACGGTGATCTTCTCGTTGCGGCACATGTCCTGCAGGAGCTGCAGGATCTGCTTGCCCGTCTGGTAGTCGAGCGCGCCGGTGGGCTCGTCGCAGAGCAGGAGCTTGGGGTTCTTGGCAAGGGCGCGCGCGATGGAGACGCGCTGCTGCTCGCCGCCGGAGAGCTGCGCGGGGAAGTTGCTCAGGCGCTCGGCCAGGCCCACCTTCTCCAGCGTCTCCACCGGGTCGAGCGAGTCCGGGCAGATCTGCGTGGCAAGCTCCACGTTCTCGAGCGCCGTGAGGTTGGGCACGAGGTTGTAGAACTGGAAGACAAAGCCCACGTCCGCGCGACGGTACAGCACGAGGTCGTTCTCGCTCGCGCCGGAGAGGTCGCGGCCGTCCACGCGCACGGTGCCCGAGGTGGCGCTGTCCATGCCGCCCAGGATGTTGAGCGCCGTGGTCTTGCCGGCGCCCGAGGCACCCAGGATGACGGCGAGCTCGCCCTTCTCCACGGTGAAGCTCGCACCGTCGAGGGCGTTTATCTTGGCGGACCCCTCTCCGTAGGTCCGGACGACGTCCAGGAAGTCTATATAGGCCATGTCGGCTCCGATTGCTCGACAGCGTGTTGTCTAATCGAAGTATACTGAGGCCACGGAGCGATAAGAACCACCACTCGACACCCGCCCCGCAAGTGTCGAGCACGTGACGGTTGAC
>CALUJT010000090.1 GCA_944321005.1 uncultured Atopobiaceae bacterium
CTTGTCGGGGTCGGGGTAGTCCTGCTTATAGGTCACCAGGAAGTCGGCAAAGAAGATGCCGCCCAGCGGGGGCACGCGCACCACGACGGACTGCTCGCGGCCGTTCCAGGGCTCGTCCTGGCACTTGAGCTTGCCGGTGTTGATGACGCCGGAGCCGCCGAAGCGCTCGTCGTCGGAGTTGAAGAGCTCCTCGTAGACGCCCCACTCGGGTACGCCCATGCGGAAGTTCTCGCGCGCGTTGACGTCAAAGTTGATGAGGATGACGAGCTCGTCGCCGGGCTTGTCGCCCTTGCGCACGAAGGAGATGATCGACTGGTCGGCGTTGTCCGCGTCGATCCACTCGAAGCCCTCCGGGGCGAAGGCGCGCTGCCAGAGCGCGGGGTGCTCGTTGTAGAAGCCGTTGAGCTCGCGCACGAAGCGCTGGTGGTGACGGTGGGTGTCGTACTGCTCGGAGAGGAAGTACTGGATGCCCTCGTAGTAGCGCCACTCGATGAACTGGGCGATCTCGTTGCCCATGAAGTTGAGCTTGCCGCCGGGGTGCGTGATCTGGTAGAACGCGAGCGCCCTCATGCCGGCGAACTGGCGCCAGTAGTCGCCGGGCTGACGCGTGATGAGCGAGCACTTGCCGTTGACGACCTCGTCGTGGGAGAGCGGCAGGATGAAGTTCTCGTTGAACTGGTACATCGAGGAGAACGTGAGCATGCGGTAGTTGCCCGGGCGCCACGGGAAGTCGGTCTGCAGGTAGTGCAGGGTGTCGTTCATCCAGCCCATGTCCCACTTGAAGTGGAAGCCCAGGCCGCCGTCCTCGGGCGGGTAGGTCACGAGGGGCCACGCGGTGGACTCCTCGGCGATCATCATGACGTCCGGGTGGAACTTGCCCATCACGGAGTTGGTCTGGCGGATGAACGCGGAGGCGTCGAGGTCCTCCTCGGTGCCCTTCTCGTTGAAGCGCTTCTGGCCGGGGTCGTCGATGCCGAAGTTCATGTACAGCATGCTGGAGACGCCGTCCATGCGCAGGCCGTCCGCGTGGAAGTAGTCGGCCCAGAAGAGCGCGTTGGAGACGAGGAAGCTCCTCACCTCGCCGCGGGAGTAGTCGAACTGGTGGGTGCTCCAGTTGGGGTGGATCTTGTGCTCGTAGAGCATCTGGCCGTTGAACGTGGCAAGGCCCTGGGCGTCGGCGCAGAAGCCGCCGGGAACCCAGTCGAGGATCACGCCGATGCCGGCCTCGTGGCAGGCGTCGACGAAGTGCATGAACTGCTTGGGGTTGCCGTAGCGCGCCGTCGCGGCGTAGTAGCCCGTGGGCTGGTAGCCCCAGGAGCCGTCGAAGGGGTGCTCGTTGACGGGCATGATCTCCAGGTGGGAGTAGCCCATCTTCTTGGCGTACTCGACGAGCTCGACGGAGAGGTCGTCATAGGAGTACATGACGCCGCGCTGGGCGGGGAAGGGGTCGCCCGGTCCGGGATAGGTGCCGTCGGGACGGGGCTCGCCCTGCGGCTCGTCGCCGTGACGGCGCCAGCTGCCCAGGTGCACCTCGAAGATGTTGAGCGGCTCCTTGAACATGTCGCGCTTGGCGCGCGACTTCATGTAGGCACCGTCCGCCCACTCGTAGCCGCTGATGTCGAAGGTGCGCGACGCGGTGCCCGGGATCTTCTCGGCGTAGAAGCCGTACGGGTCCGCCTTGTAGAGCTTCTGGCCCGCGGGCGTCTCGATCAGGTACTTGTAGAGGGCGCCCTCCTCGATGCCGGGAACGAAGCCCTGCCACACGTGACCGGTCTCAGACTCCGTGAGCGGGTTGGCTGTCTCGTCCCACCCGTTGAAGTCGCCGATCACGTGAACGCTCTTCACGTCGGGCGCCCACACGGCGAAGTGGAATCCCTCGGTGCCGTCCTCGGTCTTGGCGGGGTGGGCGCCCAGCTTCTCGTAGCTGCGGTACCACTCTCCGCGAGCGAGCAGGAAAAGATCGTCGTTGCTCAGATAGAGGGTGCTGTCGAGAGTATCCATGTCTCACTCCTCCGGGTCAGGTGCCCAACGCCCTCCGCGCAGGGCGTTCCGCCAGGGATAACCCCCTTGCTCAGAACGTCAATGTTGTACCAATGATAGAGCCTCCATGTCCATTAAAAAACCGTGAGTGCGTCCGAATCCTCCGCGAGCAGGGCCTCGTTTACCCCAGGGGGCAGAAGCGACATGCGAGAGGGCGGCCCCGAGTTCCTAAGCGAGGATTTCGCGCCAGCGCATCACTTCTCCGCGGCAGGAGCGACATGTGAGAGGGCTCCCCGGACTTGCTAAGCGGAGGTTTCGCAAAGCGCACCTCCGCGTGCAAGTCCGGGGAGCCCCCGGCTCGATCAGGTCAGGCGACTAATAGTTGATGGCCTGCTCCTCGAAGTAGGCCTTGGGGTGGTTGCACACGGGGCAGATCTCGGGGGCCTCGGCGCCCACGTGCAGGTGGCCGCAGTTGAGGCACTTCCAGACCTTCACGCCCTCGCGCGCGAAGACCTCGCCCTTCTCGACGCGCTCGGCGAGCTTGTTGTAGCGCTCCTCGTGGTGCTTCTCGATCTCGCCCACCATGCGGAACTTGGCGGCGATCTCCGTGAAGCCCTCGGCGTCGGCGGTCTCGGCGAAGCCCTTGTACATGTCGGTCCACTCGTAGTTCTCGCCCGCGGCGGCGTCCTTGATGTTGGTCAGGGTGTCGGGCACCTCGCCGCCGTGGAGGTACTTGAACCAGAGCTTGGCGTGCTCGCGCTCGTTGCCGGAGGTCTCGGTGAAGATGTTGGAGATCTGGACGTAGCCCTCCTTCTTGGCCTTGCTCGCGTAATAGGCGTACTTGTTGGTGGCCTGGGACTCGCCGGCGAAGGCCGCCTCGAGGTTCTTCTTCGTCTGCGAGCTCTCGAAGTCAACTGCCATTGGGGCTCCTCTCCTGTCCCCCCGGGAGGGACGTCTCCTGTTGCGCCGGGCCCTCGCCCGACGGCTGAACCTATGTCAGACGTGCCACGCCCCGTCACCCGGACGGCAGAAGCCCTCGCGGGACAGCTCGTCCAAGAGCGCCTCGACCTCGGGGGCGCATATCGGCCTTCTACCCGCTTTCTCCTCGACCCTTGCAAGTTCTTCGCAAATGGCCGCAAGCCCCAGGCCGTCCGGCTCGCCGCGGTGGGCGAGAAGAACGCGCAGCAGCTCGGCGCGCTTCTGGCGATGCGAGCCCTCGAAGCGCGACTGGCGCGCGTGGCTCCGTGAGCGGCGGCTTGGGTTGGGAACCGTGCGCTTGAGGTAGGCGCCGTAGTCGAGCAGGGCGTAGTACCAGGTCCGCGGGTCGTCCTCGGGGTCGCTCGCGTCCGCGGGGCAGGTCGCGTCCACGAGCGGCACGAGCGCTCGGTCCGAGACGCCCTCCTCTTGGGGGAAGAGCTCGTGGAGAAAGACGGAGCGCACGTTGGTCTCCAGATAAACGGAGTGCAGGTCAAAGGCAAAGGAGCGAATGCCCGCCGCTGTTGCCGGGCCTATCCCCGGCAGCGCCTCGAGCTCCCGGGCGTCGCGCGGAAGCCCGCCGTCGCGTCCCGCCACCTCCTGGGCGGCGCGGTGGAGGGCGAGCGCCCTGCGGTTGTACCCCATCCCCTGCCACTCGTCGAGCACGTCCGCGGCATCCGCCGCGGCGAGCGCCTCGGCGGACGGGAAGCGGGCGAGCCAGCGCTGCCAGCGGCCGTCCACGCGCGTAGTCTGGGTCTGCTGGAGCATGACCTCGGATATCCAGATGGCGTAGGGGTCCCGCGTGCGCCGCCAGGGGAGGTCCCGGTAGAGCTCGCGCCCGCGCCCGAGCACGAGGGAGCGAAACTCCGGGAGCGCGAGGGCGGGCTCGGGGCTCGGGTCGGCCGCGGCGGCCACCGCTAGGCCTCCGCGGCCACGTGCGCGGCCATGCGGGCCTCGGCCTCCGGCACGAGCCGGAACCCTCCCTCGAAGACGGGGGAGACGCGGTCGGCCACGAGCTGGTGTAGCGTCACGGACGAGAAGAACGAGCGCAGCAGGCGCTCGGCGTTGCACCAGACGGCCGTGTAGCGGCAGGACCCCTGGCGCGGGCAGGGGCCGTCCTCCCCCGCCCCGCAGCTCGCCACGAGCACGGGCCCCTGGACGGCCTCCACCACCTCGAGCAGCGTGACCTCCCGCGGGTCGACCGAGAGGCGCATGCCCCCCGTCGCGCCCCGGGTGTTCTCGACGATTCCGGCGAGCGCCAGGTCGTGCTGGATCGACCGCGCGAACGAGTACGGCACGCCGCTCTCCCGCGCCGCCGTGCGCACCGAGACGACCCCGTCCGGGTCGAGCACGAGCGACGCGAGCATGCGCAGGGCGTAGTCCGTCTTTCTCGATATCTCCATTGCGCACTCCCCTCGTTCGGGCGCCTAGGCGTCCCAGTCCGCGATCATCCAGCCGCGCCTCTTGGCCAGGACGCGCAGGGTCTTTCCGGGGCACACCGCCACGGCCTCGCGGGCGTGCGCCAGGAGGTCCTTGTCGCTGTGATGGTCCCCGTAGGCCCTCTCGAGGCGCCACCCGCCCTCACCCAGGTGCTCGTCGCACCACCTGACGACGGCACGGTACTTCTCGGCTCCCGCCACCACCGGGCCGTCGACGGCACCCGTGTAGTTGCCCTGGGCATCGCGCACCATGCGCGTGGCGGCGTACCCGTCGAACCCCATGATCTGGGCGGCCTGCGCGGCCATGGCGTCGAAGGTGGCGGAGACGAGAAGGACGACCATCCCGGACTCATGGCAGCGCGCCAGCTCCTCGAGGGCCTGCGGGCGGTAGCGCGGGCGGAGGACCTCGTCATGGAAGCGCACCATGAGCTCGTCTATCTGGGGCGCGCTCATCTCGGAGAGGGCCCCCAGCACGAGCTCGCGGGCCTCGTCCTGCCGATAGGGCAGGTGGAGCTTGTAGCGAATGCCCCACCAGATGAGCCGCAGCGCGCGCTGCGGGGACATGAGGCGGCGGAGCAGGAGGTACTTGGTGAAGAGCGCCCCCGACTGACCGTCTATGGACGTTCCGTCGAAGTCGAAGACGGCGACCCGTCTTATTGGCTGTCCGCTGCTGGACCCCATGAGCGCCCCGTCTCCCCGGTCGGCAATGACAGGGGATATGATACCTCGAGATGAGCATTTGAGGGTGGCGCATGTGTAAGCATATGAAAAAGGGGTCCCGAAGGACCCCTCAGACAGTGCAATGGCGGGATGTAAGGGACTCGAACCCTCGACCTCCGACGTGACAGGCCGGCGCTCTAACCAGCTGAGCTAACACCCCGTTCGCCTTGCGCGAGGGATATTCTTACATACCTCCCATCGGTCGCGCAAGGGGGAATTTCAAAAAAGTTGGCCGGTCCCCCGCTGGCCTACACGAGGTCTACACGAGCGAGATGTCGCGGGTCTGGCCGCTCGTGTCCGTCACGCGCAGGACGCTGCCGTCGAGCTGGGCGGACTCGATGTCGCCGGACCCCTGGATCATCTCGCCGGCCTCGTCGATGACGTAGCTCGCCTGCCCGTGACCGCCAATCACGTAGCAGACCACGTCCCAGCCGCCGTCGCGGTTCTCGGGAACGAGGAGCGTGTCCACGTTGCGAATGAGCGCCGCTGGCGTCCCCTCCACCTTGAAGAGCGTCTGGACGGAACCCGACGCGCCCGTGCACACAAGGCCCCAGAGGCCGTCCTCCTGCATCTGGAGGGAGTAGGTGTCGCCGCGATACGTGACCGTGCCGTCCGCCGCCGCCTGCTCCTGGCCGGAGTCGTGCTGGCTCTGCTGGTCGATGGCCTCCTGCTCCTCCTCCGTGGGACGGAGGGTCTGCTCCTGGCGCGTGCCCTCGCCGTCGTCGCCGGGAGCCAGGAGTCCCGCGACGCACCTGCCCAGCAGGAAGACCAGGCAGAGGGCGAGAATGGCCGCGACCACGAGGAGCACGACGTTTCTGCCGCTCCGCGGCGGTCCCCCCGCAGGGGTGCGAGCCTCGGGATGGCGCTCGAAGTAGCGCTTCTCGGCGCTGTGGCGCGCGCGGTCAGCCGCCTCGGAGGCGTTCTTGCGCGTGGTCACGCGAGCGCCCTGCCCCGCCCGAATGGTGGAGATGCGGCTCGGGTCGACCCTCGCCTGCTCGGGGGCCCCGGCAGGGGCCTCGTGGGCAGCGTGCCTTCCGTGCCTGTTCGTCATGGGGACGCCTTCCTTCCTTTGCTAGAGCTCTCGGCGCGCCTCTATGGCGCGGCCCAGCGTGACCTCGTCCGCATACTCGAGGTCTCCCCCCACGGGAAGCCCGCTCGCGAGGCGCGTCACGCGCACCCCGAGCGGCCGGATGACGCGGGCGAGGTACGTGGCCGTGGTCTCGCCCTCGACGTCGGGGTTGGTGGCGAGAATGACCTCGGACACCTCGCCGTCCGCCAGGCGCGCGAGGAGCTCTCGCACGTGAAGCTGCTCGGGACCGATCTTGTCCATGGGGCTGATCACGCCCCCGAGCACGTGGTAGAGGCCGTGATACGTGCCCGTGCGCTCGATGGCCGTCACGTCGCGGGGCTCGGAGACCACGCAGATAGAGGCGCGGTCGCGGCTGCCGTCCGAGCAGACGTCGCAGGTGTCCCGCGTGGCGTACGAGAAGCAGACGGGGCAGAAGTGCACCTGCTGCTTCACCTCGAGAATGGCCGTCGCGAGGCGCCGGGCCTCCTCCGCGTCCGCCTCGAGCAGGTGGTAGGCGATCCGCTGGGCCGACTTGGGCCCTATCCCCGGAAGCCTGCCCAGCTCGTCGAGGAGCCGCTGGAGGGCGTGGCCGTCGCCGATGGTCGCATCCATGGGCGAGGGCCCCTAGAAGAGGCCCGGGATGTTGAGGCCGCCGGTGATGGCGCTCATCTGCTGGCTCGCCATCTGCTCGGCGGACTCAAGGACGTCGTTCACGGCGGCGAGGATCATGTCCTGGAGCATCTCCACGTCCTCGGGGTCGAGGGCGTCGGGGTCGATGGTGAGCGAGGTCAGGCGCATGCCGCCCGTCGCGGTGACCTTCACCGCGCCGCCGCCCGCGCTGGCGCTGACCTCGGTGGTGGCCGCCTTCTGCTGCGCCGCGATGAGCTGCTCCTGCATCTTGCGGGCCTGCGCCATCATCTGGTTGCGGTTCATGCCGCCCATGTTGTAACCCCTGGCCATAAGTCGTTCCTTTCGTCATGCGCGTAGCGCGTGCCTGTTGGTCTTGCGTGCTAGTCCTCGTCCTCGTCATCGACGGGCTCGTCAGTGTATCCCATCTCGGAGAGGTCGTCGCCCTCCCTCGAGAGCTCGGCCGCGGCGTCCTCGTCCGAGGTCGTGACCGCGCTCTCCACGCTCACGGAGAGCGGCTGCCCGAACGCCTCCGCCAGCATGGAGGCGATGTCCGCGAACTCGGGGGTTAGCCCGTCGCCGAGGCCCCCGGGGCCGCCGAGGGCGTCGTCGGATGCTCCGCGCTCCTCGCTGCGCTCGTCGCTCGCTTCGCGAGTCGCGCTGGGCGAGACCTCGGCGGCGGCCCCGGGGGGCTCGGCGACGGGTCCCGCGCTCGGCGGCATCGCTGGGGTCGAGGGGGGCGCCGCGACGAACTCCGGGTCGTAGGTCTCCTCGTAGACGGTGAGGTCGGCGTCGGAGTAGGGGACCTGGTCGTCGGCGGGGGCCGGCGCCTCCTGCGGCACGGGCGCCTGGGGCGCGGGGGCGTCCCAGGGCATCGGGTAGGCGGGGGGCTCCTCGACGGGGACGGGCTCTGCGGGAGTCGCCGGCTGCGACGCCGGCGCCGGGACGGGCGTCGGCGCGGGAGCCGAGGCCCTGTCCGCGCGCGAGATGTCCTTGTTCGCGAGGCTGGACTCGACGTAGACCACCTGGCGCGGGCCAAAGGCCGCGGTCACCACCGGCTCCACGCTCGCGCGGACGTCGCCGCGCTCGAGCATGCGCGCGGCGAAGTGCGAGCCCTTGGGCAGCGACACCATGAGCTTCTCGCCGTCGTCGGAGACCGCCGTGGACGAGAGCAGCAGCGACCCCTTCGCCGGCGCCTGCGCCACGAGTTGCTCGACGACCTGCTTCCAGAGGCGCTGGAGGTTGCCGTTGGTGTGGCCGCTGCCCCGAGCCGCCCCGCGACCAGCCCCAGCTGCTCGGCGCTCGTCGCTGCGCTCCTCGCTCGCTTCGCGACTCGCGCTGGGGCTGGTCGCGGGGCGGCTCGGGGCGGCACTCGACTGCGGCACCGCCGCGGCGGGGGAGGTCGTCGGCCGCTCGGGCGCGGGGGCCGGCGAGGGGGTCGCGGCCGTCTCGGGGGCGGGCTCCGGGGCCGGCTCGTTTGCCGGGGGCTCGGGCTGAGGGGACACGGGAGCGGTGGGCATCTGCGCGAGGGCCCTCTCGATGGCGG
>CALUJT010000091.1 GCA_944321005.1 uncultured Atopobiaceae bacterium
GGAGCCCGGGCGCACGGTGGCGCTGGCGGGCCATCGCGGCGCCGAGTGCGAGGCCGCGCTCGCCCGACTGGAGGCCGCGCTGCGCGCCGTCGGTCGCGGCGACGCGCTGGTGGACGCGCCCGAGCGCCTGGCCGCGCGCCTTGGGGCGCGCCCGGGGCGACGGGTCCTCCTCGGCCCCTTCCTCATGGCCCTTGGTCGCCATGCCCGTCGTGACGTGCTGGGCGACCTGCGCGCGCGGCTGGAGGGCGCCGGCCTCGACGTCGCCGGCTGGCCGCACTCCCTCGCCGAGCTGCCCGCCGTCCGGGCCCTCGTAATCGCGCACGCGCTCGCCGCGGAGCAGTTTTTTGTGGGATAGAATGGGCGCGGCCGGCGTCTCTCGCCGCGCCCCTGGAAATTAACGTACTTTGGATTCTTCAGCTGAGAGGACCAACTGGGGTAACACAGTTATTTCAGGAAACCAAAGTACGTTAATATCCAGACCCTCCGGAAGACCGTGTCGAAAGGACCGCCCATGAAGCTCGTCATCGCCTCAGACATCCACGGTGCCGCCGACGCCTGCGCGCGGCTCATGTCCGCCGTCGAGGCGGAGTCCCCAGACCGCGTTGTCCTCCTGGGCGACCTGCTCTACCACGGCCCGCGCAACGACCTCCCTGCGGACTACGCGCCCAAGCGCGTGATCGAGATGCTCAACTCCATCGCCGACCGCGTGATTGCCGTGCGCGGCAACTGCGAGGCCGAGGTCGACCAGATGGTCCTCAAATTCCCCTGCATGGCGGACCACAACATCCTGGTCGACCCCACCGCCGAGGGCGGCCCTCTCACGCTCTTCCTCACGCACGGGCACATCTACGGCCCCGGTTGCCACAACAGCGTCGACGCGTGGCCCGCGCTGCCCGAGCGCTCCGCCTTGGTCTACGGCCACACGCACATAAAGGTGAGCGAGAAGAACCTGGAGCACAACGCCTGGGTCTTCAACCCCGGCTCTGTGGGCATCCCCAAGGACGGCACGGCCAGCCTTGGCGTCTACGAGGGGGGACGCTTCGAGCACCGTCTGCTGTAGGGCCTTACTGCCGCCCCGGATGCTCCTCGAACGGGCATCCGGGGGCCCTGGACTAGCGTGTGGTTCTGTCCTCGGGCGCAAAGATCGCGCACGTTACAACGTTGCTGAGGATGCCGAGAATGACAAACGCCTGAGGCGTCTGGGCCAGTGAGGAGTGAACCACTGATGGCCCGAAGGCGTTGTGCGCAGACTCAACGACTGAGAAAAACCATGAGGCAGCCCCTGTGATGATGAGTGCGACGATCAGTTGGAAAAGTGCCCGCACGATGAGGTTTCCGCGCTTCTCCTTTCTTCGGGCCGCTCTCACGATAGCGGCGATTGAAAGGAGAACTGGCACGACAAGGGCACTCGAGTAGAACGTGACGCCGAGTGCGTTTTCCCATGGTTTGGTCGGAAGTCCTATTCGGGGCATAAAAGCCGCTATTGCAAGCTGAAGAATGGCAAGGGTCTGGCACCCGGCTCGCAGGGCTCGGTGTCGAGTATCGACATTTCCCATGAGATTCCCTAGGAAGAAGCCGGAGTTAACGGCGTATGCGATAGTAGCGTCCATCGATATCGGGCCACCCGGTATTGTTATCCCAATCGATATAGTCGGTTGTGTGTTGAGCGATGTATAGTTCGTCACCGGTCTTGCTGTGGACGAAGCCGATGTGGTCCACCTCGCCGTCCCCTCCGGAGTCGTAGCCAATGAAGTCGCCCGCCCTTACGTTGGAAACGAGTGAACTCCAGCTAGTGGTGTTGTATCCGCTGCCCATGTATCTAGCAAATGTCGCAGCTTGAATCCAGGAGACGGAACGCTGATTGGTTGCTCTCCACCACCAGCCCTCATTGGTGTTGTACGAGATGTCCATATTAACGCCGCCCGCATATAGGATTTGCGAGGCAAAGTTTGTGCAATCTGCTCCGATACCAAGCCAGGTCGTCTCGTATCCGTACTTAGTGTTGTGGTTGACGGCATATCTTTCCGCATAGCTCCGTGCCGCTGCGAGATCTATGCCCGAGTTGAGGGGCTCGATGGTGACCGTGCTCGGGCCGTTGATGAGGGGGAGAATCTTCTCTGCTTCGGAAATGGCTTCTTCGGTGGACAGGTCATTTGAGTTTGCCCGATTCTCTAGCAAACCGAACTCTTCCTCGATTGCCTTGTTTGACTCGGGGTTTTCATAAATGTCCAAAAAGGCGAGGATGGTTGCCCACTCCCCATTCTCGATAGCGCCCTCGAGACTCATGGCATAGCTCTTATATTGCGAGGCGTTTTCAACGGAGAGCTCGGGTAGGCCATACTCCTCGGCCCGCTCGAGGAAAGCCGGATGCTCGCTCTTGAAGGCGTCAAGTGCGGCTTGCCCATCTGTGAATTCATCAAGAAGCTTGTAGGAGTGACCGAAGGCAGTGATTGATACCTTCTTGCGTGAAAGGAGGTTTGAGCTCTCTGATGGCGATGACGCGAAAGCCTGTTGTGGGCTGAACGCGAGGCAAAGCGAAAGAATTGCGATGATACTGGCGAGCAGGACTGATGTCTTGGCCGGATGGACTTTCTGCATTTGTGGCCTCCTCGGTATTGTGTCCGTCATCTTCCTGGTGGCGCGCCTACTTCCTCCTCTCTTGCGCCCTGATCGGGAGCCGTGGCGCCGAGGATAGCCGCTGTCTAGAACGCAGTATGTAGTCAGGGGGCAGCTAATGTGGGTTTTCTTCCTGACTACAGCGAATACCTGCGAGTATTTCTTTGCGTAGCTCTTCGGTACTGGTGACGCGCAGTCTTTTTAGACATGCCCTGCGGGCCGCGCCGACGGTAGAGGCGGCGTAGTGCAGCTCACCGCTAATCTGGGCAACGGTTTTGCCCTGCAGGAGCAACATGGCGACATCAATTTGAAGCGGGGTCAAGTCATATGCGAGGAGATATTCCCTTGCCAGCAGATTGTTGTCCGACAGCTCTTTATGAACGCTCTCGACCAGCTCCTCCTGGCTTAGCAGAATGAGTCGTCTTCCAAAGTAGATTCCCAGCCCAGAAAACAGGAGAGCAGATAGGAAGACGGTTAAGAGCTCGAAGCCCGTTTGTGTTCCATAAATACCAAGGATGTCCACGTGATACGTGAATATGGAACCAATGACATTAAAGGCTATGCAGCTGATAATTAGGCCACACGCCAAACCAAAAATGAAGAAAAGAGAATTGTTTCCCCTGAGGACTGCGGTGCTGTTCTCTGCGAGTAGCAGAAGCGAGAAGCCAGCAAGAAGCGTTGGGGCGTCACTTCCGCTTACCAAAAGAACGATAGAGAAATAAACGGGAAAGACAAGTAGCCACGTTTTGGGACGAAGGCCGCCTGAGGAAAGGGCGAGTATGCCGAAGGCGCTCAACAGGACGAAGAAGGTGAGTGCGGCGGGCATGAACGAGAACCAGTGGAGTCCGCGCCAGATCTCCTCCAGGGCGCAGCCGGTGATGGCCCCAAAGATAAGGCTCGTTCCCTGCGGCCCGTGAGCGACGTGACCGTGCGTCTCGGCAGGGCTGCTCTGCGAGGGCATTCGTAGAATGAGGACAGAGAGGGCTGTGGCGCTTGAAAGGGCCACAATGTTTTGGGGGAGGAGGGCGAGCAACGAGAGAAGGCCTCCGGACCAAACTATCGAGCTGGCACGAGGCCTTCTATGGCGCCACTCCAGAAATGCCGTGCTCCACCACCGGCACAACAGAGCGCCAATCACCGTATCGCAAACAAAACTCAGGACGTCAGAGTGAGGGATGCTGGGTGAGGCCGCCCGTACCCAGCAGACTAGGAGCAAGAGGCATCTTGCTGCATTCCGATTACCCGCAGTGGGGTATCTGTGAGCGAGAGGCTGTCTAAGGGGCCGCGACGAAAGGGACGCTGCGAGTATGCCGCCCCCCAGCGCATAGATGTGCGCTTGCCCAATGCCCCACTGGCCGTGGGGAGCTCCAACGGGAAGGAGCAAAGAGAGGCTCGCGACCAGCAGTGCAACCTCCGTAAAGAAAGGTAACCCTTGCATCGTGGAGTTTTCGGCAGTGCTCCCATTGGGTGCCGGTACGGATGTTTCGGAAAGGAGGGCTATGTCGATGGGGGCTTCGGAGACTGAGAGGCTCCCGTAGCGAGTCCGGAGCTCGCTGCTATCTTTGACGCCGATTTTCCTGTACGCACGTCGTAGATACTCTCTGACGGTTGATGACTTGATTTCTAGGAGCTCGGCTGTTTCGTGTGATGTTTTTCCCATTAACAGGTGGAGGACCACCTGACTTTCCCGCTCTGTGAGGCCAAGGGCGAGAAGTTCGTCCGGCAGTCTCCGCTTATCGGGCTGCATGTCTTTTCCATCCTCGCTGTCAGGCTTTCGCCTCTTCTCGTTGAGGACTCGCGCGAGGCTGACAAGCGCCAGGAGCACGAAGAACAAGGCGAGGTATGTCAAAGAGGATGTGGATTCTCTGGTTGGGACGACCCTTGTGAACAGGTTCCAAATGAGCGTTCCACATGAAATGAGATCCCAAGGTAGGGGCATTTGATAAGAATCCGAAGTCTCGGGGCTCGGGGTCACTGATTGGCTACTCGCCGCCAATAGGAACAGTGGGATGGCGGCACAGAATGAAAAGATTCCGGAAAAGATGATTTCCGACAAAAGGGACCCGTATCCAACCGTAATGCCGACAAGCCACATTGGCTGAGCAACAAAGCCTTGCGCACAAGCAAAAGCTAATGCGCCGGGCAGCGGGCGAAGAAAAACGGTGAGCTGGGGGATGTGGCTGATCTTTTCGCGGACCTTCGTCGGGGCTCTCCCCGAAGATGCTGACGCGGCTGCGTGCCCAAGAAGGACGAGTGTGGCAACGTATGCATAGGCGCTTACCGGGCCTTCTGGGGTGAGCACGTGTTGAATTGTGTTGGGAACCCAGAGGGCCAGGGCCAGGGAGATGGCTGCAAGGGCCGGAGCATGGCGGAGCGCGCCCATGTCTTTCCTCCGATGAAGCTCATCGATACCGTTTGCTTGCGTAGATTATACGATTCCTTACGCGGTTATCTGCGGGTTCTTTTGCGGACGCTGGTGGTGGCTTCGGCACCGTCGGTTTCCAACTTCAGCGAGACACCTCCGAGACTCAGCGAGACGCGTATCGATGAGTTCGGTGCAGAGTTGCCCCTTGGGAGCCGGATCGGCCGGCTCGGAACCGAGGAGGCGGACATGCCGAAGAAGGGGAAGGGGAAGAGGCCGTCGGAGAGGTCCTACGCGAGGCTGACGAGGCACGAGCGGCAGACGATCGAGAGGATGCTGGACAGGGGCAGGGGCTGCCGGGAGATCGCGCGGGAGCTCGGGCGCGCGCCGTCGACCGTCGCCAACGAGGTCGGGAGGCACCGCTTCGTGACGTCGCTGCGGGCGCGCTACGGCGAGCCGGCGCCCGACGCCGGGGCGCTGGCGGCCGCGTGCCCGCGCCTGGGGTCGTGGCCGAGGTGCCGCGACGGCTGCAGCCACCGCAGGGCGTTCGGCTGCTCGAGGAGGCCGCGCGTGTTCTACAACGCCCGCATGGCGCAGCGCGCGGCCGACGAGGAGCTCCGGGGGAGCGGGCGCGGCATCGACGAGACGGAGCTCTCCGTCGCCTCGAAGCTCGACGCGATACGGGAGGGGCTCTCGCGCGGCCTCTCGCCCGAGCAGATCGCGGCGACGAGGCCGGACCTGGGGCTGTCGGCCTCGACGATATACCGCTGGGTGGGCGCCGGCTACGCCGAGATGACCAACCTGGACCTGAGGCGCAAGGTCGGGTACAGGCCGAGGAGGAGGTCCGCGCCCAGGCGCGCCGGGCGCCACTCGGCGCGCAGGTCGCACGACGAGTTCGCGCGCCTCGCCGAGGACGACCGCGCCGGCGCGTGGGAGATGGACACGGTGGAGGGCTCGGCGGCCGACTCCGCGCGCCTGCTCACGCTCTACCACAGGTCCACGAGCTTCCAGCTGGCCATACCCATGGCGGACGGCACGTGCGCCTCGGTCCTCGCCGGGCTCGGCCTCGTGCGCGGCGCGCTCGGCGCCGAGGGCATGCGGAGGGCGTTCCGGCTCGTGCTGACCGACAACGGCAGCGAGTTCTCCGACGAGGACGCCCTCGCCGCCCTGCTCGGCGAGGGCGCGGGCGAGACGCGCCTCTTCTACTGCGAGCCCCGGCGCGCCGACCAGAAGGGCGGCTGCGAGAGGAACCACGTGGAGCTCAGGAAGCTGCTGCCCAAGGGGCGGGGCGTGAGGCTCGACCGACTGACGGGGGAGGACGCCGCCCTCGTCATGTCGCAGGTCAACTCCGAGCCCAGGGGCAAGCTCGCGTGGCGCACGCCCGCGGAGATGCTCCTGGCCGCGTTCGGCGAGGACGCCCGCGCGCTGCTCGACGCCTTCGGGATCGAGATGCTGGCGCCCTCGGGGCTCGACCTGACGCCGGGCTGCGTGGAGCGCGCGAGGGCGGAGAGGGGCGAGGCGCCGCTGGCCGACTAGCCCCTCGGGGACAACCGGATGCGAGGACCGACGACCCGTCGCGCTGAGTCTGGAAGCGAGCCGCGGCGGGCGGGCGAAGCATGCCGACCGGACCCATCGCGACGCCTCGACACGAATCCTACACCCGCGCGAACGCGGGAGGGAGGCCCCGGATGAGGCCTCCCTCCCGTCGTGCTAGGTGCGAAGACACGCTAATCGCTCAAGGTGTTTCGCTGAGGTTGGTAATTAACGGTGGCTTCGGCACATGCCAGCACCCGAGATGGGCGGTCGTCATGATGCGCTGTGCCTGCTGGGCGCGCTGGGGCTCTTGGCGCATACACTTGGGTGCGCCCCGGTGGTGTGCCTCGGATTGCGTTTGATGTGCGCCTGTGTCTGCAGAAGTGCGGTTGGGCTCGGTGCCCGATTGCCTCCAGCCCCGTTGTTCTTTTCAGCCCCTAACAACCGAGCGTCAAAAAATCTCATATGTGGAGACTTAGATAATGTATAGAATCGAAGCGCATGGGGGATAAACTCCACCGTACAGAAAAGGAATCACGCGAGAGGGCGGCCAGGGAAGCCGCCCCACGCAGGAGAAGGAGACCAACATGAGCAAGATTCTCGGCATCGACCTGGGCACCACCAACTCGGCGATGGCGGTCCTCGAGGGCGGCGAGCCCACGATCATCGTCAACGCCGAGGGCGACCGCACCACCCCGTCCGTCGTGGGCTTCCGCGCCGACGGTGACCGCATCGTGGGCAAGGCGGCCAAGAACCAGGCCGTCACCAACCCCACCAACACCGTCTTCTCGATCAAGCGCTTCATGGGCCGTCGCTACGACGAGGTTGCCTCCGAGCTCAAGACCGTCCCGTACAAGGTCAAGCCCGGCGTGGGCGGCCGCGCGGTCGTGGAGATCGACGGCGAGGACTTCACCCCGGAGCAGATCAGCGCCATGATTCTCTCCAAGATGAAGGCCGACGCCGAGAAGTACCTCGGCGAGCCCGTCACCGACGCCGTCATCACCGTCCCGGCCTACTTCAACGACGCCCAGCGCCAGGCCACCAAGGACGCCGGCAAGATCGCCGGCCTCAACGTCCAGCGCATCGTCAACGAGCCCACCGCCGCGGCCCTGGCCTACGGCCTCGACAAGAAGGGCATCGACCAGAAGGTGCTTGTCTTCGACCTGGGCGGCGGCACCTTTGACGTCTCGCTCCTCGACCTCGCCGACGGCGTCGTTGAGGTCCTCGCCACCAACGGCGACAACCACCTCGGCGGCGACGACTGGGACCAGCGCGTCATCGACTGGCTGGCGGACAAGTTCCAGGCCGACAACAGCATCGACCTGCGCAAGGACCCCATGGCCCTGCAGCGCCTGAAGGAGGCCGCGGAGAACGCCAAGAAGGAGCTCTCCTCCGCCCAGCAGGCCCAGATCAACCTGCCCTTCATCACCGCTGACGCCACCGGCCCCAAGCACCTCGACTACACGCTGACCCGCGCCGAGTTCGAGCGCATCACCCGCGACCTGCTCGACCGCTGCAAGGGCCCCGTCACCAAGGCCCTGCACGACGCCAACCTGCAGCTCTCCGAGGTCAACGAGGTCATCCTCGTGGGCGGCTCCAGCCGTATGCCCGCCGTTCAGGAGCTCGTCAAGCAGATGACCGGCAAGCAGCCCAACATGTCCGTGAACCCGGACGAGGTCGTGGCCGACGGCGCGGCCGTCCAGGGCGGCGTCCTCACCGGCGACGTCTCGGGCATCCTGCTGCTCGACGTCACGCCGCT